>USFX01000139.1 GCA_900553965.1 uncultured Prevotella sp. | reverse complement strand
TAGCCGCTGGAGATGCGCGTGACGCCGAAACGCCGTCTGACGGGTTCGAGAACGTTCTGACACAGCTGCCGGAGACACTCGACTTCTGCCTCCGTGGGGCTGTTGTCAATCTTCCTGCTGACGGCCACTCCTGAGCGGACCATCTCTTCGAGCGAGAAATGCTCGCTCAACATTGTCGTTTTCTGTTTCATGATATATACATTATTAATTATGATGTCGTGGAGGGAGGAGGGTGGAGGGAAGAGGGAGAATAGCGTGTCAAGCATTTCTCACTCCTCCCTCCACACTCCTCCCTCCTCAAAAATCACTCTAACTTCTGACCTCTGCCCTCAAAAAGCTCCCTGCCGGAGTTCCGCCGGCCATCATCATCCTTCTCGCGTACCTCTCTATATAAGGACTGCTGCGGACACCCTTGCGCTGGGCCGCCTGATAGGCGCAGGCCTGCGGATTGTGCGGCACTTTCACGTGGAGCACCGAGCAGACCCGCGTCACCAGCTCGCGGAAGGTGCATGCCGAGCCATGGACGCCGCAGACAGTTCCCTGCATGTAGGCGATATGGGCAATCTCAACAAGATCAGTGACCGTTCCGGTCCACCGCGCACCGTCCTCTGGGCTAATGGCCAGTAGCTCGACGAACTCTGCCGTGAGCCGTTCCCGGGCCATTTTCATACGTTGTGTTCTCATGGTTTGTTCCTGATGGTCGCCGGAACGGTTCTGTGTCCCGTCGATGTAATACATTACTTTTTCCATTTCCTGAAATGTTTTTAATTATGGTTGATTATTAACGGTAATCTTGTCTTGACAGTCACTCATGGTCAGCGCGCCGCCGCAAAGCCTCCGTCAGCGAACCTTCTTCTGTCGCAACGCCACTTCACGCTTCCACGTCCCTGCGCATACACCGCAGAAACCGACTCTGTCCGATTGCTTGTCTCCGTCCGATTAGCAACTTCTGGCCCCAGCGCGTGCAACGGCTTCAATACCGCGACAACATTCTCGTTTTCAGACCGTTATCTCCGCCAACAAGGTCTCTCCAGAATGAAGATTTTTTCCGGACCGGACAAATGTGCCGGTTTTCTGATGCAAAACTACCGCCACAATGTGCACACAATGTTCAATCTGCGGTTTGTTCCGTTAATATTGTTTAAGCGCAATCGCCGCGAGGGCCCCGTTGCATGGCCGGAAAGAGGGCTTTTGTCACGATAAATGGCGAAAATTTAACACTTCCAAAACCTTCAAAATAGAACGTGGCGAAGCAGAAAAGCCGACAAAAAGCCACTCCGGCGATGCCGGAAAATCCCGCCCGCCGAGCCGTAAGGCCCTCCTGGGGTCGCAACAAGCACGCCGTTGCATCACGACGGGCGCTCCGTTGCAGTGTCATAAGGGCCCCGCTGCAACCTCGGGAGGGCCTTACGGCGGGACAAAAGAATCGCCATTTCCGTCAAAACGGCGTTAACCTGTTGTACATCAACAACTTGGCAAAAACGCCGAAATTTCGCATTTTTCCGGCCACGGGGAAAATTTTTCAGAAAGTGCCCCTTATTTTGAGACTCCATGTCGCCTTTTTTCTGATTTCCGCCATTGGGGGAGGCTAAACACAAAAACGCAGAGATAGATTTTTTTAACGCAGAAGCCGCAAAGACGCAGAGTTTTTGTCTAATAAACACAGAGGCACGGAGATACAAAGGACAATACAACTCTGTGTCTCCGTGCCTCTGTGTTCAAAATATGATCATAGTCTTTGTTTCCCTGCGTCTTTGCGTTGAAAAAAACGTCTCAATGTCTTCCTGCTTCCATGCGGCAAGCGCTCCGCAATCACAGAAAATTCATGTTTTTAAATTATTTTAACTTCATTTCAGTACAACGGAAATAAAAAATATCTACCTTTACGCCCGAAATCATAATATTGTGCGCCGGCTGCCGCTCAGAGGTAACCGCTGAGCTATGTTGCTGAATATCAAATGAACAAACCTAATCGGGAATAAAACAATAATAAGTAATAAGACAAGAGTGATGGAAATCTTAAGTAGAAAAGGCATGCTACTGGCTATGGCCGCAGGTGCATTGGCTTTCTCTGCCTGCTCCCACGACACGGACCTCTACGAAGGACCGCAGACCGGAGCCAACACGGACAAGACGGCAGAAAACTTCATGGGCATGGTGGGAAACATAGACCCCAACCAGACATGGGAAACAGTGAAGAACGTAGAGGTGTCATCAAACCTGAAATTCAGCACACCCCTCTCTCACGTACAGATCTTCGCAGACAGCAAGCTCGTCGGAGCTATAGCCTCAACTGACGGTTCTTTCAGCAAGACGAAAGTGGCCGTTCCATCATATACGACAACAATCTCCGCCAAATTCGTCACAAACGAAGGTTTCGCTTCAAGCCTCAGCACAAACATAAACGGCGGAATGGCACAGTTCGGAGCTGCAGGACCGCAGCGCGTGGCCGGAACAAGAGCCGAAGGAAACAGAACGTGCGTAGAGTTCGGTAATGCAGAAAAGAACGTCTACAGAAAAACCCTGTGGAACGACCATTATCAGGAGACTCCGTCGGCATGGCCGGACAAATACTATTACGTGGCCGACAACGCGCTCGGCAACAAGGTCGTCGTGGACAATGAGCTGCTGGAAAAGGTCAACAAGATTGTTCCCGAGAACGACAAGTCAGAACATTATGAGACCATCGTTCAGGACGTCGAACTGACAACGGAGACCGCCGGTCCCGTAACGCTGAAACTGATCTCAGCCACAACATCCAATCAGGCCGCCATCGGATACTACTTCTATGACAGCAAGGAAGTGGACAACACTGACTATAAGCCGTATCCTATGACGAGAACAACACCGCCATCACCGTGCAGTATCAGAGCACACGCGAGCCGAAGAAGCTGGCCAACAAATATGTCATCATACCAAATGTGAAAGACGACAACCTTTTCAAGACCGAAACTTTGGGCTGGGGCTGGAACGAAGAGACTCAGACCGGCTATCCCATAACAGCCAGCACAGCCACAGAGGTAAAACTGCTCTACGTCAACGAACAGACGGGCGAAGTGTCCGAGACATTCCCCGCAGGAATCAAGATAGGCTTCTTCATCATGCCTAACGCATGGTGCAGCAATTCGTCATACATCAATGCGAAGCACACGGCTTTCTCACTCGGCGCCATGAACGTCAACGTCCATACGGCCGGCATCGAGGACGGACCGCTTCACATCTACAGCGACTACTACAGCGGATTTGACACCGACGAGAAGCGTGCCATGTCCCACGCCGCCACATTCATGGTCGACGACAAGGTCATCATCGGATTCGAGGATGCTCCCCAGTGCAACAGCGGCGACTTCGACTACAACGACTGCATCTTCATGCTCGACGGCTGCTTCAAGCCGAACATCCCCGACCCCGAGAAGCCCGAAGTCCAGAAGTTCACATACTGCTATGAGGACATCAGCGTTGACGGCGGCGACTACGACATCAACGACTGCGTGCTCAAAGTCACGTCACCCGACGCCGAAGGCAACATCGAGGTCACTCTGGCCGCTCTCGGAGCAAAGTATCAGCTGAAAGCCGGTCTCGGTGACAAATATCTCTTCGAGAACAAGGAACTCCATCAGGTTCTCGGCGTCGCTTCTGACGTCATGGTCAACACCGGCGAGGCAACAGCCGCTCCCGTGACCGTGAAGATCAACGTCGGAACGAACTGGAACATCACCGACGACGGAAACTTCTGGCTCGAAGTGCTTGACACGAACACCAAGGTGACCATACCCGCCTTCACCCCCGGCTTCACTCCCGGCACGATCCCCTACGCCTTCCGCATAGCCGATGACTTCGACTATCCGTCAGAGCGTCAGGCTATCACCGCGAAGTATCCCGACTTCAAGACATGGGCAAACGACGCCACACAGGCGATAGACTGGTATAAGAAGTAAAAGGCAAAAACACCTAAAAGCCCAACCTAAAACCCACCCCAACCCTCCCAGAGGGAGGGAGCTTGAATACCTTAAAGCATTTCAAACTCCCTCCCTCTGGGAGGGTTGGGGTGGGTTTTAGGTCTGGTTTCGGTTGGGCTTTTGCTCTTTTTCCCCGATATATTTGGCTGGTTCGCCATGTTTGACTAATTTTGTGCGTTAATTATATTCGTCCGTCATGGTACTGAACTACATTTGGATCGCATTTTTCATCACGGCATTTGCCGTCGGCCTCGTGCGTCTCGTCTTCTTGGGCGACACGGACGTCTTTCCGGCCATGATTGACTCGACGTTCTCGTCGTCAAAGACAGCCTTTGAGATTTCGCTCGGACTCACCGGCGTGCTCTCGCTCTGGCTCGGCATAATGAAGATAGGCGAGCGCGGAGGCGTCGTCGACCTGCTCGCACGTCTGCTCAGCCCCGTCTTCACACGGCTCTTCCCCGACATTCCCAAAGGCCATCCCGTCACGGGAAGCATCTTCATGAACATCGCCGCAAACATGCTAAACCTCGACAACGCCGCCACACCGCTCGGCCTGAAAGCGATGGAGCAGATGCAGGAGCTGAACACGAAGAAAGACACGGCAACCAATCCGATGATAATGTTCCTCGTGCTCAACACCAGCGGACTGACCCTCATACCCGTCAGCATCATGGTCTATCGCGCACAGCTTGGTGCCGCACAGCCCACGGACGTCTTCGTCCCGCTGCTGCTGACAACCTTCTTCTCGACACTGACGGGCATCATCGTCACTTCCATATACCAGCGCATCAATCTCGTCAACCGCACGATGCTCATCACGCTCGGTTCGCTCTGCACGATGGTCGCTGCCATCATCTGGCTGTTCAGCCGTATGGACGGCGAGACAATGAACACCGTGAGCACGAGCGTGGCCAACGTCCTGCTCATGACCATCATCACGGGCTTCATCGTGGCCGGTGTCCGCCGCCGGGTGAACGTCTACGACGCTTTCATCGACGGCGCGAAGGAAGGTTTCGGAACCGCCGTCAGGATAATCCCCTACCTCGTCGCCATACTCGTCGCCGTGGGAGTGTTCCGCGCCTCGGGTGCAATGGACATGCTCATCGACGCCATCCGCAGCACAGTGGAGATGTGTGGAGGCGACAGCAGCTTCGTCGGCGCACTGCCAACGGCTCTCATGAAGCCGCTATCGGGAAGCGGTGCGCGCGGCATGATGGTCGACGCGATGACGACCTACGGCGCGGACTCGTTCGTCGGACGGCTCAGCTGCATCTTCCAGGGCTCGACCGACACGACGTTCTACATCCTCGCCGTCTACTTCGGAAGCATCGGTGTCCGCCACACGCGTCATGCCGTCGTCTGCGGACTGCTTGCCGATCTGGCCGGCGTCATCGCCGCGATAGCCATCGCCTACATGTTCTTCGGGCAATGACGCCCCATTATCCCCATTGTCTCTCATAACTCCCATAACCCTCCAATAAATCCCCAAACCCACCATCATGCAATCAACAAAAGTAATCATACCTCTTCACTCATAACTCTTACCTCATAACTAAATAATGTCATCACTCAAATCCTTAGCCAAAGACACCGCCATATACGGTCTGAGCAGCATCGTGGCGCGCTTTGTCAACTACCTGCTCGTCCCCATCCAGACCGCCCGCTTCACCGCCGAGGGCGGCCAGTACGGCGTAATCACCAACGTCTACGCCTACACCGCACTGCTCATCATCATCCTGACCTACGGCATGGAGACCACTTTCTTCCGCTTCATGAACAAGGAAGGCGAGGACCCGCGCCGCGTCTACTCCACCACGCTGCGCATGGTGGGTGTCACGTCGGCCATATTCTGCGCCCTGGTGGTGCTCTTCCGCAATCAGATTGCGGCGCTGATGGGCTATGCCGACCACCCCGAATACGTGTGGGTGCTCTTCGTCACCGTCGCCATCGACGCCTTCTCAGCCATACTCTTCGCCTATCTGCGGTGCATCCACAAGCCGGTGAAGTTTGCGTCGCTGAAGATTATCAATATCCTGATGAACGTGACGCTCAATGTCCTGTACCTTATCATACTGCCGTCGTTGCGCCTCAACCCGCTCGGCATCTACGACGCGGACTTCCATCTGGACGTCGCATGGGTCTTCTACATCAACTTCTTCTGCACCGCGGCAACACTGCTACTGCTCTACAAGGAACTGCGCGGCATCACGGCGGGCTTCGACAGCGGCATCTGCCGTCACATGTTGGGCTACACCTGGCCCATCCTCGTGATGGGACTGGCCGGCCAGCTCAACCAGTGCGTGTCGCAGATAATCTTCCCCTACCTCTACGACGGAACGCCGCAGGAGGCCGGCACGCAGCTCGGCATCTACGGAGCGTGCATCAAGATAGCCATGATCATGGTCATGATAACCCAGGCTTTCCGCTTCGCCTATGAGCCGTTCGTCTTCGGCAAGTCCAAGGACAGCGACAACCGCACGACTTACGCCGCCGCGATGAAGTATTATGTCATCTTCACGCTGCTGGCTTTCCTCTGCGTCATGGGCTACATCGACATCCTGCGCTACATCATCGGCCCGAGTTACTGGCCAGGACTGCGTGTCGTGCCCATCGTCATGGCCGCCGAGATAATGTTCGGTGTGTTCTTCAATCTTTCGTTCTGGTATAAACTCACCGACCGCACCATCTGGGGCGCATGGTTCTCCGGCATCGGCTGCGTCATCCTCGTGACCATCGACGTGCTGCTCATCCCGCGCTTCGGCTACATGGCCTGCGCATGGGCGGGCTTCGCCGCCTATGGAACGTCGATGCTCATATCCTACTTTGTCGGCCAGCGCTACTATCCGATAGCCTATCCCGTGGGCTCAATCATGTCCTACGTGGCTCTGGCCGTCGTGCTCTTCGGAGCCATCAGCGTCTCCAACGACCGACTGCCGCTCGGCGCCGCCATCGCGGTGAACACGCTGCTCGTCGGAATCTTCGCCGCCGTCATCATCCGCCGCGACTTCCCCTTGGCCTCACTGCCCGTCATCGGCCACCGGTTCAGAAAGAAATGAAAATCCTCCCATAACTTTCCATTACTCCCATAAAACCCCATAACCCTCCCATAAAAAAGAACCAAACAATAAACTCAAATGAAAAAAATCACTTTAGCAATCGCATCCCTCCTCGCCGTGACCTCAGCAAAGGCCGACGAAGGCATGTGGATGCTCTACAATCTGCCGCAAGCTGTCTATCAGCAGATGCAGGCGGAAGGCTTCGAACTGCCCTATGAAGGGCTTTACAGCGACAAGAACGCCATCAAGAACGCCGTCGTCAACTTCAGCGGCTACT
>USFX01000138.1 GCA_900553965.1 uncultured Prevotella sp. | reverse complement strand
AACGGGGCCGCCGTTGCAATGCAGTAAGGGCCCCGTTGCAACCTCGGGAGGCCCTTACGGCAAGCCATTTCCGGCGTTTTCGGAAAACCGCGGCGATGGCGTGATTTTCAATCGGCTGAGTATGAAGAGGTTAGAAAAAGTGTGAATATAGAGCGGATAAATATCCACAAATCAATCCCCTCTATATTTCGAGAATTTGCGTCCGCGGCCGGAGAAAAATGAAAAGTGCCCCGTATTTTCGCCGTTAAATTCAGAATAAAGCTGACACATGGCGGCGAGTTTATCAAAAAAACGTATTTATATTTGCAGGATATACATAATTATTATATATTTGCATAAAATAGGCTGCACTCGGCAATTTGTGAGCAAGCTCCCATTGCGCTCGTTTGCACTATCTTTGCAAAAGAATATATAACATATAAAGACTTATTCGCATACTATGTCTAACGGAAAACAAATCGTAGAGTGCGTCCCCAATTTCAGTGAGGGGCGTGACATGGGAATAATCAAACAGATTACCGACGAGATTGAGGGCGTCAAGGGTGTCCGGCTGCTCGACGTCGACCCCGGCGAAGCGACCAACCGCACGGTCGTCACGTTTGTCGGTGAACCGTCGGCCGTGGTTGAGGCCGCGTTCAGGAGCGTGCGCCGCGCCGCCCAGCTCATCGACATGCGCCGCCATCACGGTGCCCATCCGCGCATGGGAGCGACCGACGTGCTGCCGCTCATTCCCGTGGCGGGCATCACGCTGGAGGAGTGTGCCGAGCTGGCCCGTGCGCTGGCCCGTCGCATTGCCGACGAACTGGGCGTGCCGTGCTACTGTTACGAAGCCGCCGCGTTCACTCCCGAGAGACGGAATCTGGCCGTGTGCCGCGAGGGAGAATATGAGGCACTGGCCGAAAAGCTCACCACCGAGGGACGTCAGCCGGACTTCGGAGCGCGTCCTGTGGACGAGGCCGTGGAGCGGACGGGCATGACGGCCGTCGGCGCGAGGGACTTCCTGATAGCCGTCAACTATAATCTGAATACGACGTCGACGCGCCGTGCCAACGCCATCGCCTTCGACGTACGCGAGAAAGGACGCCCCGTGCGCGAGGGCAACCCCATAGTGGGAAAGATTGTGCGCGGCGAAGACGGCGAGCCGTTGATGCGGCCGGGCACGCTGAAGTGCACCAAGGCCATCGGATGGTATATCGACGAATATGGCATCGCGCAGGTGTCGATGAACATGACCAACCTCAGCGTCACACCGCTCCACGTCGCTTTCGACGAGGTGTGCCGTTGCGCCCAGAACCGCGGCATACGTGTCACGGGCACGGAGATTGTCGGTCTCATCCCCAAGAAGACCCTCATCGACGCCGGCCGCTATTTCCTCGAAAAGCAGCAGCGCTCGACCGGTATTCCCGAGGAGGACATAATCCAGATCGCAGTCAAGAGTATGGGGCTCGACGACCTGAAGCCTTTCAATCCGCGTGAGAAGGTTATTGAATATCTTCTCGAAGACGCCGAACAGACGGACGTCCGCCGGCTCGTCGACATGACCGTGAAGGGATTTGCCGAGGAGACCTCGCGCGAGAGTCCTGCGCCCGGCGGCGGAACGATTTCGGCATACATGGGCACTCTCGGTGCGGCCCTCGCCACGATGGTGGCCAATCTCTCCGGTCATAAGGCCGGATGGGACGCCCGCTGGCAGGAGTTTGCCGGATGGGCCGACCGGGGACAGGCGCTTATGACCGAACTGCTCCACCTCGTCGACGAGGACACCGAGGCCTTCAACCGCATCATGGCTGCCCTCGGCCTTCCGAAGAAGACGGACGACGACCGCAAGGCACGTGCCGCAGCTCTTGAAGAGGCCACTCTCTATGCCGCACAGGTTCCGTTGCGCACGATGAAGGCCGCCATGCAGGTCTTCGGGATATGCCGCGCGATGGTCACGTCGGGCAATCCCAACAGCGTTTCCGACGCCGGCGTGGGTGCGCTTGCCGCCCGTGCAGCAGTGCTCGGTGCGGGGCTGAACGTGAAAATCAATGCCGCCGGACTGAAAGACCGTGCCGCCGCCGATACCCTCATGGCCGAGGCTACCGCCCTCATGGCCGAGGCCGACAGGGCGGAGCGCGAGATAATGAAGATGACGGAGGAGGTGATCCATACCATCATTTAACAAAAAAACATCAACGATATGACCCAAGAAGAATTCATAGCCGACATCCGTGCCGGAATACCTGACACCCTGCCCGAAGCGCAGGCGTATGATCCCGAGATAAACCACGCGCCCAAGCGCAAGGACATACTCACTCCGGAAGAGAAGCGGCTTGCGTTGCGCAATGCCCTGCGTTATTTCCCGAAGCATCTCCACGCTCGGCTGGCACCCGAGTTTGCCGAAGAACTGCGCCGCTACGGCCGTATATATATGTACCGCTACCGTCCCCGCTACGAGATGTACGCCCGTCCGATTGACGAATATCCACATCGCTCGGAACAGGCGGCTGCCATCATGATGATGATACAGAACAATCTCGACAAGGCCGTGGCCCAGCATCCGCACGAACTGATCACCTATGGCGGCAACGGAGCGGTGTTCCAGAACTGGGCACAGTATCGGCTGACGATGAAATATCTGAGCGAGATGACCGACGAACAGACGCTCGTGATGTATTCCGGCCATCCTCTCGGTCTCTTCCCGTCGCACAAGGGGGCGCCGCGGGTGGTCGTCACCAATGGCATGGTCATCCCCAACTATTCCCGGCCCGACGACTGGGAGCGTATGAACGCCCTCGGTGTGAGCCAGTACGGACAGATGACGGCCGGATCATATATGTATATAGGACCGCAGGGAATAGTCCACGGAACGACAATCACCGTGCTCAATGCCGCACGCAAGCGGCTCACTGATGAACGGAAGGACATCCGTGGCATGCTCTTCGTGACGTCCGGACTGGGCGGCATGTCGGGCGCGCAGCCAAAGGCGGGCAATATAGCCGGCGTCGTCAGCGTCACGGCGGAAATCAATCCCAAGGCGGCGCAGAAGCGGTATGACCAGGGTTGGGTGGACGAGATGCACACCGACCTCGACGAGCTCATCCCCGCCGTGCGCCGTGCCGTCAGCGAGAAGCGCACGGTCTCGATGGCATACGTCGGCAATGTGGTCGACCTGTGGGAGCGGCTGGCCGCCGAGGACATACGTGTCGACCTCGGCAGCGACCAGACTTCGCTGCACAATCCATACGCCGGAGGCTACTATCCTGTCGGAATGACGCTTGAAGAGTCGAAGCAGATGATGGCCGAACGGCCCGACGAGTTCCGCGAGCGTGTGTTTGAGTCGCTCCGCCGTCAGGTGGCGGCTATCAACAAGCTCACCGACCGCGGCATGTATTTCTTCGATTACGGCAACGCGTTCCTCCTGATGGCAAGCCGCGCCGGTGCTGACATCATGCGCGACGACAATCGTTTCCGCTATCCGTCCTACGTTCAGGACATCATGGGCCCGATGTTTTTCGACTATGGCTTCGGTCCGTTCCGCTGGGTTTGTTCCTCGGGAAAGCCCGAAGACCTCGCCGAGACCGACCGTCTGGCCGCCGAAGTGCTTGAGGACATGCTGCGGACGGCGCCCGACGACATCCGCGGACAGCTGGCCGACAATCTTCATTGGATTCATGAGGCCGGCCGTAACAATCTCGTCGTGGGCTCACAGGCACGCATCCTGTACGCCGACGCTGAGGGCCGCGCACGCATCGCGCTGGCGTTCAACGACGCCATACGCCGCGGACGGATCAGCCGTCCCGTCGTTCTCGGCCGCGACCACCACGACGTTTCTGGCACGGACTCGCCCTTCCGCGAGACGTCCAACATCTATGACGGCTCTCAGTTCTGTGCCGACATGGCCGTCCAAAACGTCATCGGCGACGCTTTCCGCGGCGCGACGTGGGTCAGTCTGCACAATGGCGGCGGCGTCGGATGGGGCGAAGTGGTCAACGGTGGCTTCGGAATGGTCATCGACGGCAGCGAAGATGCTGACCGCCGCATCCGGGAAATGCTCTTTTGGGACGTCAACAACGGCATCGCCCGCCGCTCATGGGCACGCAACAGCGGTTCTATGGACGCCATACGCCGCGAGATGGAACGCACGCCGGAGCTTCAGGTGACGATGCCGAACATGGTGGAGGACGACGTGATAGATGGTGCTTTTGTGTAGAAATAAAGGATTTCAGATATGATTCATAGTATAAGTGCCGACCATCTTACGATAGAAAGAATCGGCGAGATAATATACGGAGGTTACAAACTCGAACTGAGCGACGACGCCGTGAAGCGTATCGAGCGTTGCCGCGAATACCTCGACGAGAAAATACGCACGAGCAGTCAGCCCGTCTACGGCGTGACGACAGGCTTCGGGTCGCTCTGCAACGTGTCGATTGGCAAGGATCAGCTCACCCAGTTGCAGATAAATCTGATTAAATCTCACGCTTGCGGAACGGGCGAACGTGTGCCCAACGACATCGTCAAGATAATGATGCTGCTGAAGATACAGTCTCTCAGCTACGGCTATTCGGGCTGCAAGGTCGATACCGTCGAACAGCTCGTGAGGTTCTTCAACGACGATGTCTATCCCGTTGTCTACCGTCAGGGCTCGCTCGGAGCCTCCGGCGACCTCGTGCCGCTGGCCCATCTCAGTCTGCCGCTCGTCGGGCTTGGCGAGGTTGAGTATCAGGGAAAGGTGATGTCGGGCGCCGAATTGCTCCGTAAGAAGCGTTGGAAACCCATCGAACTGGCTTCAAAAGAGGGCTTGGCACTGCTCAACGGTACGCAGAACATGAGCTCGTTTGCCGTCTGGGCGCTGCTTCAGGCACGCCGTCTGAGTGATTGGGCGGATGTGATTGCGGCCGTCTCGCTCGATGCTTACGACGGACTGATAGAGCCGTTCACCCACGCCGTCCATGCCGTCCGGCCCCATCAGGGTCAGATTGAGACGGCTGCCCGTATGCGCGAGCTGCTCGAAGGCAGCGAGATTATCAGCCGTTCGAAGGCTCACGTGCAGGACCCGTACTCCTTCCGCTGCGTCCCGCAGGTTCATGGTGCGGTGAAAGACACCATCCGTTACGTGCATTCGGTGATTGACACGGAGATTAATTCGGCCACAGACAACCCCACGGTTTGTCCCGACGACGACATCATCATCTCAGCAGGAAACTTCCACGGCGAGCCGATTGCACTTCCGATAGATTTCCTTTCCATCGCCCTCAGCGAACTGGCCAACATCTCCGAGCGCCGCATCTACCGTCTTGTGTCCGGCACGCGCGGTCTGCCGAGCTTCCTCGTGGCCACGCCGGGCGTCAACAGCGGCTTCATGATAACCCAATATACGGCCGCATCGGTGGTCAGTCTCAACAAGTCGCTGGCCATGCCGTCGTCCACCGACAGCATCCCGTCGTGTCAGGATCAGGAAGATCACGTCAGCATGGGAGCCACCGCCGCCATCAAACTCTATAAAGTGGTGCTCAACACCGAGCGTGTCCTGGCCATCGAACTGTTCAACGCCATGCAGGCGCTCGACTTCCGGCAGCCTCTCAAGTCGTCGCCGAAGATTATGGAGATATACGAGGACTACCGCAAGGTGGTGCCGTTCATTCTCAACGACGAGCTGATGTACCCGCACATAGAAAGCTCCATCAACTTCATACGCAACGACGTGCGCTGCTGAAGGACATCAACGGATAATATATTGTATTCAGATGACAGCATTGTTGGTTAAGAACATATCCCGTCTTGCAGGCATAGAGCGTCAGGGACGCTTGCAGCTTGCGGGGCGGGATATGTCTGTTATGGAGAGCATTGAAGACGCCTTCCTTTATGTTGAGGGTAGAGTTATAGCCGATTTCGGTCCGATGAGCGACCTCGCGTCACGCGGATATGATTGCGGTGGCGATGTCATGACGGTCGATGCCGGTGGTGGAATGGTGCTGCCGTCGTTCTGCGACAGCCATACCCACATCGTGTATGCCGGCAGCCGGGAGCACGAGTTCGTCGACAAGATACGCGGACTGAGTTATGCTGAGATTGCGCGGCGTGGTGGCGGCATACTCAATTCGGCCGACCGTCTGCACGAAATGACCGAAGACGAGCTTTACGCACAGGCGATGGAGCGTGTTCGCGAAATCATATCGAAGGGTACGGGAGCCGTGGAAATAAAGAGCGGATACGGTCTTAACACTGCCGACGAACTGAAAATGCTGCGCGTCATACGCCGTATCCGCGAGACTGCGCCGCTCCGCGTGGTGTCGACATTCCTCGGAGCGCATGCCGTCGGCCGCGAATATGCCGGCCGTCAGAGCGACTATGTCGACCTCGTGGTCAACGAAATGATACCTGCCGTGGGCCGGGAGCAGCTTGCCGACTACATCGACGTATTCTGTGATGAAGGCTTTTTCACGCCGGAAGAGACGGCGCGCATACTCGAAGCCGGTGCCCGCTGGGGCATGCGGCCGAAGATTCACGGTCAGGAACTGGCCGATTCGGGCGGCGTGCGCTTCGCCGTGGAGCACGACGCGCTGTCCGTGGACCATCTGGAGAGCATGACCGAGGCTGACATCGGGCTGTTGAGAGGTTCCTCTACAATCCCTACGGCACTGCCGGGAACGTCCTTTTTCCTCAATATGCCGTTCGCTCCGGGGCGCCGTATCATTGACAGCGGACTGCCGTTGGCCATTGCGAGCGACTACAATCCCGGCTCGACGCCGTCGGGCGACATGAAGTTTGCCGTCTCGCTGGCTTGCATCAAGATGCGCTTGCTGCCCGAAGAGGCGCTCAACGCCGCCACAATCAACTCCGCTTGCGCAATGGGATTGAGCCGCGACTACGGTTCGATAAGTGTCGGCAAGGTCGCCAACTTCTACATCACGCGTCCCATTCCGTCGCTCGACTTCATCCCCTACGCCTATACCACGCCCGTCATCAGCCGCATATTCCTGCGCGGCGAGGAGTGGAAAGGGTAGTCGTGAGGAGCTGGAAGGCCTCATGCGGTAAAGCAAAACAGGCTATATTACGAAGCAAAACAGGCTGTATTGGTTGGTAAAGCAGGCTATATTACCGACCAATATAGCCTGTTTTACTTTGTAATATGACTCATATTGGAAAGTAAAATGAGTCATTTTACCCGGTAATATGACTCATATTGGTCGGTAATATGACTCATTTTGGTTCGTCCCTGCGTCTCAGAAGAACTCGCTTAGCGGCCTCGGGCGGTTGTGATCGTCAATATATAGGCGCGGCGCGGGGACGTAATCGGGTGACGCCACGGACAGAGTGTCGTTGCGGTAGGGCGTTGATATGCCGGCGATGTGGAGCATTGTGTGGAACACCGATGCGCTTG
>USFX01000137.1 GCA_900553965.1 uncultured Prevotella sp. | reverse complement strand
CGACGGACAATGCGGCGATGATTGGCATCACCGGTTATTATAAGTATCTTGACGGCGATTTCTGTACGATAGACAAGCCGGCATTCTCTAAAGTAACATTTAAATAACAAAAAAGCGATATGGATTTCGAAAGTAAGATAATAAGCAGGGAAATCAATCTCCTGCTTTGGGAACAGGAAAAGACATTGGGAACGGCGGAGAGCTGTACCGGAGGCCGCGTAGCAGAGGCTATAATCGCCGTGCCCGGAGCATCAAAATATTTCAAGGGAGGCGTCATTTCCTATACGGATGACGTCAAGGAGAGCGTGCTCGGTGTCGACCGCGGACTGCTCGAGGAGAAGACGGCGGTATGTGAAGAGGTTGCCGTGGCGATGGTGAAAGGGGCCTGTAAGGTTCTTTCGACCGATTACGCCATCTCGGCGACGGGTATCGCCGGTCCCGGTGGCGGCACGAAGGATATTCCGGTCGGCACAATCTGGATTGCGTGCGGCTCGGCTGACCGCGTCGTGACACAGAAAGTCGAGGAGGACCACGGCCGCGACATCAATCTTTCGATAGCCACCAATAAGGCTATGCAGATGTTTCTCGATTTCCTGAAAGACGAGACCGAAGAGGCCGTAGCGGAGGAAACAAAATAGGCTGATAACGTCTTATGGCTCAGATAATACAAAATAATTCTTAAAATATCAATTCTTTATTATAAATATTTTGCTTATCTGAAAAAAAAGACTAACTTTGCACCCTGTTTGGAATAAGTTACTAAAAAGGAAACAAAAATCAGATAGAAATGTCGAAGATTTGTCAGATTACCGGAAAGAAGGCACAGATAGGTTGTAATGTGTCTCACTCAAAGCACCGTACGAAGCGTAGCTTTGATGTAAACCTCTTCAGCAAGAAGTTCTACTATGTAGAGGAAGGTTGCTGGATTAGCTTGAAGATCAGCGCTGCTGGTCTGCGTATGATTAATAAGGTAGGTCTTGATGCTGCTCTGAAGCAGGCTGTTGCTAAGGGATATTGCGAGTGGAAAGACATTAAAGTGATAGGAGACTAATAACGATGGCAAAGAAAGCTAAAGGCAATAGAGTGCAGGTTATTCTGGAGTGCACTGAAATCAAGAACAGTGGCATGCCCGGCACAAGCCGTTATGTTACTACCAAGAACCGCAAGAATACTCCTGAGCGTATGGAGCTCATGAAGTATAACCCGATTCTTAAGAAGATGACACTTCACAAGGAAATTAAATAATCACTTATTAATAGCACTTAAGACATGGCAAAGAAAACCGTCGCTACCCTCCATGAAGGTTCAAAGGATGGACGCGCTTACTCAAAAGTCATCAAGATGGTGAAGAGCCCCAAGACTGGTGCTTACATCTTCGATGAGCAGATGGTTCCTAACGAGGCTGTTAAGGACTTCTTCAAGAACTAAAAATATACCTCTTAATATAAGAAAGCCGCAACATTATCGTTGCGGCTTTTTTTGTCCCTACCCGTGGAGGAGATTGCTTCATATATTTTCGGGTGGGTGCCCGTTCGGAACACGGTCTGTCTGCCGGTGGCGTTGACGCAGGAGCAATATGGCATACTGAAAGACCGGAATGTCACCGTCAGACAGATGTCGTCGTTTGACGCGGAAAATGCTTTGGTGACGTTTTCTGACGTCAGTGGCTTTGAGCCGAACGTGCCATACGTGATACGTCCGGAGGAAGATGGAATCGTCTTCAGTGGTATTGAGAACGTCATGCTTGTGCCGTCGGAGCGTGTGAGCATCGTTTCGGATGACCTCATCATGACCGGCAACTACGACTATACGGTCATCAACTCCACGTCGGAGCTGGCCAAATATGGCTATGAGGAAGGTACGGGCGAGTTCGTCAAGTTGGGACAGAACTGTATTCTGAAACCGTTCCGCTGTTTCCTCGAACTGGAAGCCGGACTTTCTTCGGCCAAACCGCGCATCTATATCTCGCAACAAGGAACTGACGGCATTTCCGGAGTTACCTCGGACGGCTTCCTTAGCGGGACTTCCGATGATACACAGGACGGCCGTGAGGTCTATTCTGCCGACGGCCGGCGTGTGGCGGTATGCAGGGACGGTGATATCGGACGCCTCAGTCTGCCCGCCGGTGTCTACGTGATTGGCGGCAGGAAGGTCTTCATAAAGTAATATGGGAATCATTATAAAGTAATAATAGATTCATCATCAAATGACAACAAGCTGACACGGACAGTCCGTCCGGAGCAAGAACGTCTGACAAAACGGACTAAAGAACATAGTGAAATCGAGGGCGGGAAGGCAAAATGCTGATACGGTGTTTTGCCATCCCGCCCGTTTTTGTCGCCTTTTCTCGTCACGTCAAGCTGGCGTCATTGTAAATTTATGCCGGCTAAGACTGCATATATCAGAGTTTTTATGTACTTTTGTAACGATAATATTAAAACAAATGTAATAGAAATGAAAAGGATAGCATTTATGTGTGCGGCATTACTGATGGCGGCATCCCAGATGTTTGCCGGCAACAGGCTTGACCTGAAGAGCATCACCTCCGGAGAATTTGCCGGTGAAAGGCTGGCGGCAGTGAAGCCTTTGGCTGACGGCGAGACATACGCCCAGATCAGCTCCGACGGTAAGCAGATTGTGAAATATTCGTTCAAGACAGGCCGTCAGACCGGTGTTCTCTTTGATGTCAATACCGTCCGTGGCGCAAAGATAAAGTCCGTTGACGGCTATATCATGAGTCCTGACGGCCGGCGGATGCTGATACAGACAGACACTAAGGCCATCTACAGGCGTTCGTTCACAGCCACATATTATATATATGACATAAGGAACAACAAGATGGAGCCCCTTTCGGCCGGCGGCCCGCAGCAGACACCGCTCTTCTCGCCCGACGGCAATCAGATTGCCTTTGTCCGCGACAACAATATTTTCCTCGTGAAGCTGCTTTATGACAACGCCGAGAGTCAGGTGACCAAGGACGGCCGGCGCAACGAAGTCATCAACGGCATACCCGATTGGGTCAACGAAGAAGAGTTCGGCATGTCCCGCAGCATGGTCTTCACGGCCGACGGACGCCAGATCTGCTGGATACGCTATGACGAGACCGCCGTCAGAGAGTTTTCGTTTCCGCTCTTCAAGGGTTCCAATCCGACGATGGAAGAATATGGAGAATACCCCGGAGCATACACATACAAATATCCCGTGGCCGGGTCGGCAAACTCCAAGGTAGCCGTCTACAGCTATGACATCAAATCCCATCAGACGCGCCGCATCGACGTTCCGTTGGACGCCGACGGCTATATCCCCCGTATCGTCATGACGTCAGATTCGTCGAAGGTAGCGGTGTACACCATGAACCGCCATCAGGACTGCCTGTCCATTTACATGGCCAACCCGCTGTCCACCGTCTGCCAGCTTGTCATTCAGGACAAGGTCGACAAATACATGCGTGAGGAGTCTATGGACGGTATCCAAATAACCGACCGTCATATCATTGTTCCCAGCGAACGCGACGGTTACACCCATCTTTATGTCTATTCGCTTACAGGCCAGCTGCAGCGTCAGATTGTGAAGGACAACTATGAAGTGACAGACCTCTACGGCATGGACGAGAAAACGGGCGACGTCTATTTCGCCGCCGCACAGCTCGGACCGCAGGACCGTCAGGTTCTCGTCGCCCGCAAAGACGGGAAGATAGAGCGTTTGACCAATCGTGAAGGCTTCAACCGCGCTATCTTCAGTTCCGACTTCAAATACTTCATCAATATTTGGAGCGATATCAATACCCCCAATGAATATTCTATTTTCTGCAATGCCGGCAAGCGTCTCGTGACTCTTATCGACAACAAGGCGCTTGCCACGAAGATGGCTTCGTATGACATGGGAC
This sequence comes from uncultured Prevotella sp., assembly GCA_900553965.1. Classification (GTDB taxonomy): domain Bacteria; phylum Bacteroidota; class Bacteroidia; order Bacteroidales; family Bacteroidaceae; genus Prevotella. Next base: position 3,532 of record USFX01000137.1, on the reverse strand, counting down.
GCCGTGAGATGTTCAGCCTGACCACGTCAGAGGGCGTACAGCTCAACGGATGGATGGTCAAGCCGTCAGACTTCAGCGCGTCGAAGCGCTATCCCGTCATCATGTATCAGTATGGCGGCCCGGGCAGCCAGCAGGTTCTCAACCGCTGGGACATCGGAATGTGCGGTCAGGGTGCCGTCCTGGAGCAGTATATGGCCCAGCAGGGCTACATCGTTGTCTGTGTGGACAACCGTGGAACGGGTGCGCGCGGAGCCGAGTTTGAGAAGTGTACATATCTTCATCTCGGTGAGCTGGAAGCCCACGATCAGGTAGAGACAGCCCTGTGGCTCGGCCGTCAGGCGTATGTCGACAAAGACCGCATCGGAATCTGGGGATGGAGTTACGGCGGCTGGAACACGCTGATGAGCATGAGCGAGGGCCGTCCGGTCTTCCGGGCCGGTGTCGCTGTTGCCCCGCCGACGGACTGGCGCTATTATGACACGGTATATACGGAGCGCTACATGCGCACACCGAAGGAAAATCCGGCCGGATATGCCGACAATCCCATCAGCCGCGCCGACAAGCTGAGCGGCTCGCTGCTCATCTGCCACGGCATGGCCGACGATAACGTCCACTTCCGCAACACCGCCGAATATACCGAGGCGCTCGTTCAGGCGGACAAGGACTTCCGTGAGAACATCTACACCAACCGCAATCATGGCATCTACGGCGGCAACACGCGCAACCATCTGTTCCGTCAGATAATGAACTTCTTTAACGCAGAACTGAAGAAATAAACAAATCAAAAACTTTAGAAGAATATGAAACTATTGACAACTGGTCTTGCTTTGGCGATGATGGCGATTCCGTCGTCCATGGACGCCAAGGCAAAGAAGAAGCAGACAGCCAAGCCGCTGACTGCAATGGAGATTGTGACGAAGGTCAACAACCACTGGCAGGAGACCCACAAGCCCGAAGTTAAGGCGTTCTGGGACGATGCCGTCTATTTCACGGGCAACATGGAGGCCTACCGTCTGACCGGAAAGGCCGGCTATCTGGGGTACAGCGACAAGTGGGCGCGCCACAACCGGTGGAGTGGGGCGACGGAGACCGACGCCTCGAAATGGAAGTATAAGAATTATGGCGAGGATCAGCAGCACGTCCTTTTCGGCGACTGGCAGAACTGTTTCCAGACCTATCTCGACATGTACGCCATGAATCCTGATCCGTATAAGATTGCCCGTGCGACCGAGGTGATGAGTCATGAGTGCTCCATGAGCGCCACCGACTTCTGGTGGTGGGCCGACGCCCTCTATATGGCCATGCCGGTGATGAGCAAGATGTATGTGGCCACGGGTGACACAAAGTATCTGGACAAGATGTACGCCAACTTCAAGTACGCCGACGAACTGATGTTCGACAAGGAGGACAACCTCTACTTCCGCGACGGAAAGTACGTCTACCCCAAGCATAAGACCGACGACGGCAAGAAAGACTTCTGGGCACGCGGCAACGGATGGGTGCTGGCCGGACTGGCCAAGGTTCTCACGGACATGCCGGCGTCATACGCAAACCGTGCCGTCTTTGCCGAGCGCTTCCGCCAGCTGGCCGATGCTGCGGCCCGCTGTCAGCAGAAGGACGGCTATTGGACACGCTCCATGCTTGACGCCAAGCAGGCCGAAGGCCCGGAGACCAGCGGCACGGCCCTGCTCACCTACGGAATGTTGTGGGGAGTCAACAACGGCATGCTTGACCGTGCGACATACGAGCCCGTGATTGCCAAGGCGTGGCAGTATCTCACGACCGTTGCCCTTCAGGCCGACGGCTCCGTGGGCTATGTCCAGCCGATTGGTGAGAAGGCCATAAAGGGCCAGCAGCTGACCGCTCAGAACGTCACCAACTTCGGAACGGGAGCATTCCTTCTTGCCGCCTGTGAGAAAGTTCGCTATGACGACGGCAGTGTCCGTCCGGCTGACGACAAGGCTTTCACGGTCAACGTGACGAACAACGACAATCATTTCCGTCAGGAAGTGGTCGAGCTTTGTGCCAAGACCGTCAACGAGAAGCTGGGTATCAGCGGCGGCCGCCAGTTCCGCGTGTTCAATGCCGTGGGTCAGGAGGTTGCCTATCAGTTGACCTACGACGGCAAGGTGCTCATCGACGCGTCTGTCCGTCCCTGCGGAACAGCTGTCTATACGATAAGTAAAGGCACGCCCAAGACATTCGTGAACACCTGCTACGGCCGTATGTATCCCGAGCGTGTTGACGACATCGCCTGGGAGAACGACCGTGCGGCATACCGCTGCTATGGCCCCGCGCTGCAGCGCTCTGGCGAGGATGCTTTCGGAAACGACGTGTGGGTGAAGAACACTCCCGACCTCGTCGTCGAGCAGCGCTACTATCTTGAAGACGTCATGAAACCCGTCATCGCCGCCCTGAAGAAGACCGACAAGGCTGCGGCCGACTCTCTCAACATGGTGACAAGCTATCATTTCGACCAGGGCCACGGTCTCGACTGCTATAAGGTAGGTCCGACTCTCGGTTGCGGTACTCCGGCACTGTTGGACGGTGACAATCTTGTGTTTCCTTATTGCTATAAGGACTATGAGATATTGGACAACGGTCCGCTGCGCTTCACGGTTCGTCTGGTCTACAATCCGGCTACGGTCAAGGGCTACGCCAATGTTGTTGAGAACCGTCTGCTCAGCCTCGACAAGGGGTCAAACTTCAACCGCATGACTGTCTGGTATGATGGTCTGACACAGCCTATCGACGTCGCTTCCGGCGTTGTCATCCACACGGAGGACACAGAGAGTGTCGTTCTCGGCAAGGACTATGTCCAGTATGCCGACCCGACGGACAATCCGAAGGGACAGAACTTCCAGATTTTTGTGGCAGCGCTTTTCCCCGAGGGAATCTCTGGAACGCGGAAGCTCATGTATGAGAATCCCACACGCGGAAACGCCGGCCATGCTCTCGGCGTGAAGAAGGACTACAAGAGCGGTGAGAAGTTCACCTATTATTTCGGTTCGGCATGGAGCAAGTATGACTGCCGCACACAGCAGGAGTGGCAGCTGCGCGTAGAGTCGTTCCTCGAAGGTCTGCGCAATCCGTTCACGGTGACGCTGAAATAATATTTTTGATATCGTATATAGGTGCCATTGCGTGGCAGTGGCGCAGTCGTGATAAACAGCGGCGGACAGTACATCAAAGTGGCTGTCCGCCGTTTTTTGTTTTTATGGCGTCAGATGTTCCCGTTTTTTGTAGAGACGTCACATTGTGGCATCTCACATCCACGGTCGTCACTGAAAATGCTATATGCGCATGGGAGACGCCACGGTGTGACGTCTCTGCGTGTGCTTGACGTTGGTGGCAATTCCGTTACAATTTGCGGCTATCTTCCGAATACTCTGCTGTATGAACCGATTTTACAAAATTATCTTCACCGGAACTTTCGTTTTAGCTCGTTTCGGAGGCTATTTGGGCCTGTTTGGGGCACTTTTATGTCCGACAAACCAATGATAATGATAGCTTTTTTGCGGTCAGTCACCCC
>USFX01000136.1 GCA_900553965.1 uncultured Prevotella sp. | reverse complement strand
TGCCGGGATTCGCCGGCTCTTCCGCATATTATCTGCGCTACATGGACCCGCGCAACCACACAGCGCTCGTCGACAAGCAGGTGGATGAATACTGGCAGAACGTCGACCTCTACGTCGGCGGCACGGAGCACGCCACGGGTCACCTCATCTACTCCCGCTTTTGGAACAAGTTCCTCTTCGACTACGGCTACTCCTGCAAGGAGGAACCGTTCGGAAAACTGGTCAACCAGGGAATGATACAGGGCCGGAGCAACTTCGTCTATAGAATAAAGGATACCAATACGTTTGTCTCTCTCGGCCTGAAAGACCAGTACGACACGACCCCGATACACGTCGACGTCAACATCGTCAGCGGCGACGTGCTCGACGTGGAGGCCTTCAAGGCATGGCGTCCGGAGTACAACAACGCCGAGTTCATCCTCGAAGACGGCAAGTACGTCTGCGGATGGGCCGTCGAGAAGATGTCGAAGTCGATGTACAACGTGGTCAATCCCGACATGATTGTCGAGCGCTACGGTGCCGACACGCTGCGTATGTACGAAATGTTCCTCGGTCCGGTGGAGCAGAGCAAGCCTTGGGACACCAACGGCATCGACGGCTGCCACCGCTTCCTGAAGAAGTTCTGGGGACTGTTCTATCCCAAGGGCGCCGAAACCGTTGTCGCCAATGACGGCACGGCCACACCCGAACAGCTCAAGTCCGTCCACAAGCTGATAAAGAAAGTGACGCAGGACATCGAGAACTTCAGCTACAACACGAGCATATCGGCGTTCATGATTTGCGTAAACGAACTGTCACAGCTGAAGTGCACCGACCGCAGTCTGCTCCGCACGCTCGCCGTCCTCATCGCGCCGTTCGCCCCCCACATCGCCGAAGAACTCTGGGAGGCTCTCGGAGGAGAAGGCAGCGTATGTGACGCCCAGTGGCCGAAGCATGAAGAGAAGTATCTCGTGGAAAGCTCGGTACAGCTCGGCGTGTCGTTCAACGGCAAGCGCCGCTTCGAGATGCAGTTTGCCGCCGACGCCGACAACAAGACCGTTGAAGAGACGGTGCTGGCCGACGAACGTTCGAAGAAATATCTCGAAGGCAAGCAGGTGGTCAAGGTCATCATCGTGCCGAAGAGAATGGTGAACGTCGTGATTAAATAAGAATAACCCAATCATTTATGCCGCAGCATGACTTTCAATTCCAGGAAAGTCGCGTTGCGGCATAAAAATAAATATAAAAATGGAATATAACGAACATCCCGACAGCAAAATCGGACATTGGGCAGAAGGCATAGCATACGAAATAGCGTTCTGGAACAATGTGTACAGGTGGAAGAACACGTTTTCCGGCATGATGGGATGGTCCAATCACGGTCAGATAATAAAGCTTGAGAACTTCGACTGCAACCTTTTTCTGACATCATGCCCGACAGAACCGGTTGTCCTGGACATCGGCTGCGGCATGAGCTACACAACCGGAAACTATATGAAGCCCGAAGACGGACAACAACGCGCCGTCGACATCCATTATGTCGACCCGCTCGCACCGTTTTTCAACAACATCCTCAAGCGGTATTCCGGCAAGATAAGAAAGAGACTCGGATATATGCTGCCGGACATCGAGTTCGGTATGGTGGAGTATATCTCGTCGTTCTATCCCCACCACAACATAGACCTCGCCATCATCCAGAATGCCCTGGACCACTCCGCGCTTCCTGTCAAAGGACTTCTGGAAGCCATCGAGTGTCTGAGGACAGGCGGAAAGCTGTATCTCAACCATCACCCCAACGAGGCCGAGACAGAACACTACAAGGGTTTTCATCAGTATAACATAGACAATGAAGACGGAAAACTGATAATATGGAACAGGAACGAACGCTATGACATCAACTCCATCATCTCCAGTTTTGCCGACATAACCGTAAGCACGGGCACAGACAGCCACGTCATCGCTGTCATAACAAAACGGGACGACGTGCCCGGCGTACTCCTCAATCACAAGGAAGACAAACAGTACTTATGCCGGCAGATGATGGCTGAGATAATGAACGGGACAAGCTTCAGGCATGTCATCAAGTGGAAACTGAAATACTGGACGTACAACACAATCCAGTTCTTCATCCAGTCGCTCTCGTGGGAAACGAAGATGAAGATAAAACGGATGATAAAACAAACCAATGACAATAATAAATAATATGAAGATAGTATTCGCAACAAACAACAGGAACAAGCTCGCCGAGATACGCAGCATACTCGGCGACAGGTTTGAGATAGTGTCGCTGAAGGACATCGGATGCGATGTCGATATTCCCGAGACCGGCACGACGCTCGAAGAGAACGCCATGCAGAAGGCCCGCTACGTTTACGACAACTACGGACTGAGCGTCTTCGCTGACGACACGGGCCTCGAAGTGGACGCCCTCGGAGGCGCACCGGGCGTCTACAGTGCACGCTACGGCGGCGGCGCCGGACACGACAGCGAGGCCAACATGACCAGACTTTTGGCCGAATTAGGAGAAAATAACAACCGCAAGGCAAGATTTCGCACCGTTATCGCGTTATTACTAAAGGACACCTCTGCCGCCGCCGATACCACGCCGGCGTCATCCGCCAGCCACACCCTGCCTCAGGAAATGCTCTTTGAAGGCATAGCCGAGGGAGAGATAATCCGCGAAAGACGGGGAGGGGAGGGCTTCGGCTACGACCCGATATTCATGCCGGAGGGCTACGACAAGACTTTCGCCGAGCTCGGACTTGACATCAAGAACAAGATCAGCCACCGGGCAAAGGCCGTTGAACGGCTGGCAGAGTATCTGAAGGGACTGTAATCATAAGGAACAACCATATACTCATTAAGGAACAATTATATACGAAGACATGAAGAGAATCATCATCGCATCCATTCTGAACCTCATCCTCTCCCTTTGCCAGACACAGGACAGGGCACTCGCCGCAGGAATAGGCTCATGGAACGCTTACATGGCGTATCACGACATCACGGACATCCGCCCCGCCGGAAACATTGTGTACGTGCTCAGCTCGGGCAGTCTCTTCTCATATAACGCCGACGACGGTGAGGTCAGCGTATATAATAAGGTGAACAGCCTGAGCGACTGCACCATAAATCACATCGCGTGGAACGCGACTGTCGGCAAACTGATCATCGTCTACGACAACTACAACATCGACCTGCTTGACAACAGCGGCAACGTCACCAACCTTTCAGACTACCACACCAAGACCGTCAACCTCGATAAAACCGTCAACGGCATATATGTCAACAGCAAATTCGCCTACCTGTACACCAACTTCGGCATACTGAAGATAAACATGGGCAGCGCCGAAATCAGCGATACGTACATTCTCAACATGAAGATAACGGCGTGCGCCATCGCCGGCGACAGGATATATGCACAGACACCGGTAGGAATCTACGGTGCCGACATGTCGGTCAATCTGCTCGACCGCAACAACTGGCACCACGACGGCAGCGTGACGGCCGACATATTCCGTTCCGACGACGCCCTGGAGACCACAAAGAAACACGGCTACACCGAACGCCGTATATTCGACCGGAGGAACGGATGCTGGTGGAGCAATCAGGAAGACGGCCGTCTCCAGAGCTATACGGAGGCGGAGGACGGGACGCAGACCATAACACGGAGCGGCATAAACCCCGTCGGACCAAAATACAACTACTTCTATTCGCTGAAGTATGCCAACGGAACGCTCTACTCCTGCGGCGGCGTCTTCGAGAGCGCGGTCGATATGAACTATCCTGGAACGGTGCAGACACTTGACAACGGCGGCACGTGGAACGTCTATCAGGACGGTCTGGACAAAATCACCGGCTACACTTACAAGGATGTCGACTGTATTGACTATGACCCGACAGACCCGAGGCGTGTCTTCGCCGGAGGACGCACGGGACTCTACGAGTTCTACGACGGCAAGCTGGTGAACTATTTCAACAAGGACAACAGCCCGCTGAAACCGGCCATGACGGAAACCGTGGGAGAGCTGGACAACAACTATGTCATCGTCAACGGCATCAAATTCGACACCGGCGGCAATCTCTGGGTAACCAACAGCGAATGCCGCGGCCATGCGCTCATGGTATATAAGAAGGACGGAACGTGGGAAACAAAGGACCATCCGGAGCTCTTATATAAAAGCAACAGTCATAAAAACATGTGCAGCCTCATGTTCGACAGCCGGGGTCTGCTGTGGTTTGTGGCCAACAACTGGGATTATCCGGCACTCATCTGCTACGACACGGCGAACGACGCCGTCAACGTCTACTCCCAGTTCGTCAATCAGGACGGCTCCAAACTCACCGTCGAAGCCATATCATGCGTGACCGAAGACAACGAAAGGAATATATGGATAGGAACGGACAAGGGTCCGCTATACCTCACCGACAGTGACATAACAAGCGGAAACAAGACGTTCACGCAGTTTAAGGTGCCACGAAACGACGGCACTGACTACGCCGACTACCTCCTCTCGAACATCAACATCAAGTCCATCTGCGTCGACGGAGGCAACCGGAAATGGTTCGGAACGGAAAGCAACGGGGTCTATCTCATCAGCAGCGACAACCTTACTCAGGAGCAACATTTCACCACCGTCAACAGCGACATACTGTCGGACAACATCCTCAGCATAGCCTATAACGGCACGAACGGCGAGGTCTTCATCGGAACGGGGAAGGGACTGTGCTCCTACATGAGCGACGCCACGGCTCCGAACGAGGATATGACAAAGGACAACGTCTACGCCTATCCTAATCCCGTGAGACCGGAATACACCGGCTATATCACCATCGTAGGGCTGACGCTGAACGCCGACGTCAAGATCATGGACTCATCCGGCCGCATCGTCGCCGAAGGCACGTCGACAGGAGGCATGTTCAAGTGGGACGGAAAGGACCTGAACGGCAACCGTGTGGCCAGCGGCGTCTATATGGTGGGCACCGCGACCAATGAAGGAAAGAAGGGAACGGTGTGCAAGATTGCCGTCATAAGATAGACGTCATTGCCGTCCGGCCATGCAACAGAACGGCGGCGGCAACAGAACGGTAAAGCCCTAAAGACATAATCATGGACAAAAGAATAGGCTGGATTGACACTGCGAGGGGCATATCTATGGTCCTCATACTCTATTTCCACACGGAAATGTATTACATCGGATACGACTTCATCCCTTACGGACTGTATGTCGCCAACGTTCTCATGGTCTTCTTCTTCATCTCCGGATACCTTTTTTATAAAGAGAACGGCGTTTTTTATAAAGAGAACAACAACAGTAACAAGGAAAACAACGACAGTAACAAGAAGAATGGCGGCTTACATAATAAAAACGGCTTTTCCCTGAAGCACAAGCTGCGCTCCATTGCCCGCGGCATCGTCATGCCCTATTTCATCTTCACCACCGCGATGGCTCTGCCGAAGGCCGTCGTCCACAACAATTTCACGTCCATAGGCGAGCTGGCCGTCAACATCATCAGCGGACAGGCGTCGTGGTTTGTCACGGCACTTACCGTGTCTGAGATTATATTCGCCGTTGTTGTATGGGCGGCAGAGAAATATAAAAGCGGATGGATATTGCCCCTATCTTCATTGGTCTCCGTCACCGCCGCATTCACGATAACCCACGAGGCCGTCTTCTTCTGGAACACAAACATAGCCCTCATGGCCGTTCTCTACCTCTACTGCGGCTACGTCTATCACCGGCATGAAGCAAGGCTTGACGCCTGTTTCCGCGGCATGAGGCTTCTTCCGGTCTTCATTCTCATCGCGCTTGTCAAGTGGTATGAATGTGCCAACGGCATGAGCATGCTGGTCTTTCCGCTCGAAATCACTTCCTTTCCTGTCTTCTTCGTCGATACCATACTGTCGACCGTCTTCATCATCGGCATCTCCAAGATTGTCCCAACAACTCGGCTGCTGACCTTCACGGGCCGTAACAGCATAGTCTATTACTTCCTTTGCGGCGGCATACCGCTGACAATATCCTATATCATGGGCCGGATAGGACTGCCGTACGGCGCAACCACATCACGGTCGTCGTCACATTCGTCATAGTCTTTGCCGCCGCGACAGCCGCCACGTGGGCCATCTGCCGCTACATCCCGTCCGTCACGGGGCGGCGAAGGAGCAATTAAGCAGGTCGCAACAAGCTGTTTATAATCTGAACACCATCCTATTCACCCCGCATCATTCCCATCTTACTTATATAATAAGAGGCGGCCATGATGACGAAAGGCATGAACGGTATGTGAAACCTGCTTTCACCATGTCCGACAAAAGCTATAAACAGTGTGCCAAGAATGAGAACAAGCCATTGCAGTCTCAGTTCCTTTATATACTTTATGCTTAACACGAACATTGCCATGACGGCATAATAGAACAGCAGATTGACAACCGTCAGCCACTGCACCGCCGAATAATGCGGGAAATCCTTTATCAAAGTGTGCATGGACAAAGACCGGTACATATATTCCGACTGCTTCTCTTCCTGGCTGAGAAACGTGCACATACCTATATTGTCCGATACGTACGTGTTGACCACCTTAACGGGTATCTGCCTGACGTATTCCGCCTTGTTGTCCTTAAGCCAACTGATGAACATCTCTCTCCACACTTCGTCCTTCTGTGTATAGGTGAGACTTTCGTTTTCAGTCACGCATTGCGGGTCTGGCGTTGTCTTTTCGCTGTCATGATTCCAATGATACTGCGCCAGTGCCATCCATCCGGTCTTGGCCTTATACACAAATTCCCCCTTGCTGCAGTAGTTGGAAAGTCCTATCGACATTATGAAAGCCGCATATACCGCCAGCATCTTCAGGTGCGCCTTGTAGTTTCTCAGGTCCTGAAGCATCACCGCCATGATGAAAATCAGGGCAAAAGGCCTTATATAGTCGGCACATCCGAACAGCAGTCCGCTCAGGACGTACCGTCCTTTCAGTGAAGACCAGACGGCCGAAAGGATGAAGAAGACAAACGGAACCTCACTGTGCAGACTTGTCCCCTCTCCGTAATTGGCGGGATAAAGCATATACAGGACACATGCTATATATGCCGCCCTCTTTCCGAAACACGTCAAGGCTATCTTATAGGTCAGCAGAAGGCAGAAGCCTTTCATCAGCGTATATACGACCAGAAGCGGTGTGACGGAGCCGAAAAGCCACAGCGACGCAGCCACCGCATTTATGGCTCCTATGTTCCAGAGGAACGGCAGCTCGTAGAGTCCTTCCCTGAAGGGATAGAACTGGTTGTGGCTCAAAGACTCCTGCGCACAGTAGATGTATCCTTCGCTGTCCGGATATGGCGTATATCCGAAGAAGACGAGGACCAAGAACAAAAGTACGGTATATATTGCGACGGAATACCCTATTATCTTATCATCGCTATTTTGCATAAGTATGTTGCAATGATTAGTTTATATTTTGAACACAGAGACACGGAGACACAGAGCTATATTGTCCTCTGTGTCTCCGTGT
>USFX01000135.1 GCA_900553965.1 uncultured Prevotella sp. | reverse complement strand
TGGAGGAACGTGGCAAGGGAGGAGCCATGTCAGCCGAAGAGCGCAAGCAGCTTGACATCACATACGGCCAGACATACAACTTCGCCATGGACATGAAAATCATTTTCCGGACACTGACGGCTTTCATACAGAAAGACGATGTCTGACGGAACCGGCTCCGCGAAAATTGGCGCACACCGTATATACATAAATACGAACTATCAGATTATATGCAAATGAGAATGAACAGGCTAAGGTTTCTGACCATACTATTCGCCGCCGGACTGGCACTGAACGCATCGGCCCAGTTCAACGACAGCGGCATCAGTGCCGGTTTCTTCGACTCAAGCGAATCCAGCACCATCAATTTCTCAAAGTTCCACCTTCCACCGCTTGCCGTGCTCTTTGAAAACGCGAAGTCAAACCCGCAGATTCTTGACCTCGCCAAAGCACAGGAGATAGCACAGGCCGAGGTGGCAAAGCAGAAAAGACACATCTTCTCATACGTACGCGGACATGCCAGCTACAGCTATGGAAAGACTGATATGTGGGGAAACAATTCGTCCACATACAATCAGATGATCTATCAGTTTCAGGGAACGGAACAGAACTACTGGAACGTCGGCGTCAACCTCAACGTGCCGCTGGAGGACATTCTCGACCTCAAGGCATCGGTCAGACGGAAAAAGCTCGCCGTCGACCAGGCCCAGATAAAGAAAGACATAGCATACGACCAGCTGAAACTCCAGATCGCGTCGCTCTATGTGAAGATAACCAACAGTCTCGTCTCGCTCAAGACCGCCAGCGAAAACGCCGCGATTTATCAGGGTGCGGGAGCGCTGAATCAGGAAGATTTCCATCAGGGCAACATGACCATCGAGGACTTCGCATACACGAAGCTCCGCGAACAGGACGCCGTCAACAAATATCAGACCCTCCAGACGGAAATCACGACGGACATCATCACGCTCGAAATCCTCACCCACACGCCCATCATAACAAACACGACCACCGACGTCACGCTTGACAGCACCATCGAAAAGACCGACAAGGAGATTGCACGCGAGAACAGGGCCATGGAGAAGAAGATAAGAAAGGCGGCCAAAGAGGAAGAAAAGAAAACGGTCGAGATGGAAAAAGCCGAAAGAAAGGCTCTGAAAGAGGCTGACAAAGAAAACGGAAAACAAAACTAAATCCTAAACAGTATGGATACATTCAGATATTTGGTGAGATTCCTTTACCGCATACGCTGGTATCTCGTCGTTCTGCCCCTGATAGCACTGGTCATCGCATGGTTCCTCACGCGAAACATGGAACGCATATACAACACCAATACCACCATTTATACTGGTATGATCACCGGATATAACATAGAGGGCGGAACGGGTGTGGCCGGAGGAAACGCACAGACGAACATCACCAACCTCATGCTCATCGTCACCACGGACAACACTATACACGAGGTGGCCCTGAGGCTTTTCGCGCGCTGTATGATGTACGGCAATCCGGACAAGGACAACAACTACATATCGGCACAGCACTTCCGCGAACTGAACAACTCCGTCCCCGCCGACGTCAAGGCGCTCATCAACCACAATAGCGAGTCAGCCACATACGCCAATCTCAAGGCATACGAGAAGCCCTCGCAGGACAACTATCTCTTCGGACTTCTCAACTATCACACTTATTTCGGCATCAACAACATCACGTCAAGACTGAAAGTGATGCAGATCGACCGGAGCGACATCATCGACATCGGCTACTCGGCCAACGACGCCGGCATCGCATACAACACACTTGACATACTCAACGAAGTGTTTGCCCGCCAGTATCAGCAGCTGCGGTTCGGAGAGACCAACAACGTCATCAAGTTCTTTGAGCGCGAGGTGGCCCGCCTCTACCGCATATTGTGCAACGCGGAGGACGATCTCATCAGCTACAATATATCGAAGCGCATCATCAACTACGGCGAACAGACGAAGCAGCTGACCATCCTCGACGCCCAGCAGCAGACATCTGACAACGACCAGCTGATGAACTACACCACAACTAAGGCACTGATGGACTATCTGGAAAGGCAGCTCGGAAACCGCGCCAAGCTCATCAGGGCCAACAAGGACTTCACCAATCAGGTACGCGACATCTCGCGGATACAGTCACGCATATCCAATCTGCAGCTGATGAGCAGCGAGGGAGGCGGAAACAACGCAGAATCGCAGCAAGAGCTGGCCAAGGCGCAGCGCGACCTGCAGGGCGCGACAAAACGCGTGAAAGACCTTACACTCGACATCGAGGCAGGAACATACAGCACGGAGACAGGCGTCAAGGCAAACTCTCTGCTCACGAAATGGCTCGATCAGGTTCTGCTGCTGGAGAAAACAAAGGCTGAAATGACGGCACAGGACATCATGCGCCAGAAACTCGACCGTCAGATTCTCTATTACGCACCTATCGGAGCGACACTCGACAGAAAGGACCGCCACATCGGATTCATCGAGGGCAACTACATGGAAATGCTCAAAGCACTCAATGCCGCACGTCTGCGTCAGCGCAACCTGCAGATGACAACCGCCACGCTGCGTGTGCTCAATCCGCCGATGTTCCCGATGAACGCCCAGCCGACAAACCGTCTGATGATTCTGCTCGGCGCGTTCATCCTGACATTCATCCTGACGTCGCTCTACTTCCTTATCATAGAGCTACTCGACCGCACACTGCGCGACCGCATGCGCTCTGAGCGCATAACGAAGATTCCGGTGATGGGATGCTACCCGAAGGACAGCTCGCTGAGGTACAGACGCTACAACAAGACCATCGCCGACATGTCGCTCCGCCAGCTGAGCAAGGCTCTGTTGCCTCACTTCAAGACAGGACAGCAGAACGTTCTCAACCTTCTTTCAACAGACGCGGCCAACGGCAAGAGCTTTCTGGCACAGGAGCTGGAAAACTACTGGGTCTCGCTCGGACTGCAGGTGCGACGTCTGGCTTACGACGAGGATTTCCTCGCCGAAGACAGCAAGTACATCATGGCAAAAGACGTCAAGGACCTTTGTCCGGACATACTGCCGGATGAGATTGCCATCATCGAATATCCGAATCTGAACGACCACCCGATTGCTCCATCACTGCTCAATCTCGGAACGATCAACCTCATGGTGACACGCGCCAACCGCACGTGGAAGGATGTTGACGCCAAGGCACTGAAAGAGGTGGAGGCCCAGCTTGAGAACAAGGATTCGCTCTACATGTATCTCACGGAGGGCAGCCGCTATGCAGTAGAGGAGTTCGTCGGCCAACTGCCGCCGTACACGAAGTTCAAGAATTTCGTCTACCGTATCTCACAGCTCGGACTCACCGCCACGGAAAACAGTCACGCCATCTGATGAACAACCGTTATTCAAACAGTTTTTCAGCATACACAAACGAGAATCGGGGAAGGATGATTTCACTCCTTCTCCTTTTCTCGCTTTCAATGTATCTGTTCTACAGCATGGGAATATCGGGACTTGCCATCGTCTGCGTTCTGCCGCTTGTCCCAATAGCCATATATCTGACTCTGAAATACAAACTGTTTGCCTTCGGACTATTGTTCGTCCTCAACTACACCATCATGGGATTGACGAAGTATGTGAGCATATCCCTGCCTATAACGGCAATGACCCAGCCAATGGTATTCCTGCTGCTGTTCAGCGAACTGATAAACATCAATGAAAAGAACGGAAGGTTTCTCGCAAACGCCATGTACTTCATGTTTTCCATCTGGATTGCCTATCTCGTTCTGGAAATACTGAACAACACGTGCGACCTGCCGTTCAACTTCGGAAGCTGGATGCTCAACACCTATCTGCTCGGTCTGCAGATTGTCTTCGGATGTATGGTCGTGTCACTGGTCATAAATAATCCGAAGCGAATCATTTTCTTTCTGAAAATATGGGCCGTGATGTCCATCATCGCCACTATATGGGTCTTCCGGCAGAAGACATTCGGATTTGATACGGCCGAGAACAGATGGCTCCATGGGGGAGCGGCGAGAACCCACCTTATCGGAGGAACAATCCGCTATTTCTCCATATTCTCCGATGCCGCGAACTTCGGATGCCACATGGCCGGAGCCGCAATTGCTTTTTTAATTGCCGGCGTGACGAGCAAGATAAGAAAGCATCGGCTGCTTTTTCTCATCACAGGAGTTTGTTGCACGTACAGCATGTTCACTTCCGGAACACGTACGGCCATATTCTGTTTCCTTGCCGGCACCTGTCTCTACATCATTCTGTCCAAATCGGTGAAACTGGGGGCCGCCGTGACAGTGCTGGTAGCAAGTTTCACATTCCTGCTCGCATTCACGACAATCGGACAGAGCAACAGCATGATCAGGCGAATGAGAAGTGCATTCGACAAGAACGACGCCTCCAGCAATGTCCGCGACATCAACAAACAGGCTCTGAAAAAATATATGCAGGACGCGCCGTGGGGACTCGGAATATCCGTCGACCCGAAATCAATACCAAGCAACAACAAATATAAGATTGTAACCCAGACGGCATCTGACTCCACATACGTCTATCTGTGGGAATATACCGGCGTTATCGGAGAATATCTCTTCGCCCTGGTGAATGTGGTGACGCTGTTCGGCGGATGCTACATCGTCCTGTTCAGACTAAAGAACAAATCGCTTCAAGGCATCGGAGCCGCTTTCTGTTGCGCGTTTGCCGCCATCAATGTCGGAGGATACGCCAACAATATATTGACGCAATACCCGAACATCATAATAATGTTCGGCGGCATGGCCCTGACTTATTCATTGCCGAAACTTGAAGATGACTACAACGAGTTCGAAGGAAGGCTTCTTGCGGAACAGGAAGAGAAGAAACGGTTAAAACTGGAGAAGAAACGTGCATCGAGAGTGTGACATATCCATCATCACTGTCAACTACAACGGGTATGACGACACCTGCGCCCTGCTTGACACAATCCCTCTGAACGACGGGTCGCTGGAGGTGATTGTGGTCGATAATGCCTCAAAAAGAGACGAGGCCGCGATGATTTCCCGCAAATATCCGACGGTGAAGACCATACGCTCGGAAAGAAATCTCGGATTTGCCGGAGGAAACAATCTCGGCATCAAGGCCGCAACGGGACGCTATCTGTTCTTCATCAACAACGACACGGTCTTCAAGTCATTCGACGTCCAAGCGCTGGTCGACAGGCTGGAATACAACGGAAAGACAGGCATGGTGTGTCCTAAGATACGCTTTGCCTGGGGAACAAATACCATACAGTACTGCGGATATACGCCACTTTCCCGCATCACGGTGCGCAACCGCGCCATCGGTTTCGGCGAGGAAGATAACGGCCAATACGACACGCCCCACCTCACTCCATACGCCCACGGGGCTGCCATGATGGTGAAACGGGAGGTCATCGGGCGTGCCGGAATGATGCCGGAATGTTTCTTCCTCTATTATGAGGAACTCGACTGGTCCATGAGCATCACCAGAAACGGATATGATATATGGTTTGAACCGGCCTGTACGGTCTATCACAAGGAAAGCCGGTCGACCGGACAGGACAGTCCGTTGCGCACATATTATATAACGCGCAACCGGCTTCTGCTCGTCAGACGCAACTTCACCGGCTTTCAAAAATACATGGCTTACGCCTATCTCACGGCCCTCGTGGCTCCACGCGACATCATCAGGCATCTGTCACGGGGCCACGGCAATCTCGCCAAAGCAACAATAAAAGGAATAATAAACTTCATAAAGCTATAAAAATGTTTACCGGAATGTGGTGGATCATAACATATACAGCAGACATTCTTCTTTTCGTCGGGGTCGCCCTGACGTCACTCTATATGGCTATATATTCCATTGCCGCCCTGTTCAACCAACGGACAAAAGTGACCACGGCCAAACACCAGAACAGATTCATCATATTAATACCGGCATACAAGAACGACGGAATCATAGAACAGACGGTCAAGAGCGTTCTCGGACAGACATATCCGCAACGCCTGTTCGACGTAACGGTCATCTCCGACCATCAGAAGGAAATAACCAACTTCCATCTGGCACAATATCCGATAACCCTGCTCACTCCGAATTTCAAGAGCAGCACGAAAGCAAAGTCGCTCCAACTGGCTATCAACAATCTGCCGCAATTCAAGATTTACGATGTCGTCATAATACTCGATGCCGGAAGTCTCGTCGAACCGGAGTTTCTCCAGAACATGAACGATGCCTTTGAGGCGGCCGGAACAAAAGCCATACAGGCACACCGCCTGTCAAAGAACCGCGATACGGCCATAGCATGCCTCGACGCGACCTTTGAGGAGATAAACAACACCATATTCCGCCGCGGCCACGTCACACTCGGACTGTCCGCCGCCATCTCCGGTTCAGGCATCGCGTATGAATTCAGATGGTTCAAGGAGAACATCAAGAGAATCAAGACCGGATGGGAAGACAAGGAGATTGAGGCTCTTCTCATGAGGCAACAGATATACGTCGACTACTTCGACGACATTCATGTCTACGACGAGAAGACCCGCCATACGGCCGATTTCAACAAGCAGCGCGGCCGCTGGGCATCCACACAGTTACGCTCAATCCTGTCCAACATCCACCATCTGCCGGCCGCGATATTGAGCAAACGCTATGACATGGTCGACAAACTCATCCAATGGCTGCTCATTCCGCGAACCATCATGATGGCCATCATCGTCGTCATGAGCATCATACTGCCGTTCATCTACTTCACACTGGCCATCAAATGGTGGATAACATTTGCCGTCATCATATTCATCTTCGCCCTTGCCACACCTGACTATCTCGTGGACAAGAAGTGGGAACAGTCTTTTGCAAAGGCACCTTTCATCATGCTGGCCTCGCTTCTCAACATCACGAAGCTGATCCGGCGCAAAAAGAAGTTTGAGAACATAAACTGACATGCCGATGCTTTGGACCTCCATACATATCATAGACATCCTGCTATGGCTCATCATGGCCGGTTCTGTGGCATACGTTCTTTTCTTTGCTGTCGTCAGCATGATAGGAAAGGAAAACTCCAAGCGTACGGCCGGCATTGACATAAAGGACATAAAAGACTTCAAACACAGCTTTATCATCATTTTCCCGGCCTACGGAGAGGACTCCGTCATATACCAGTCCGTCTCGACATGCCTCAAACAGGACTATCCGGCAGAGCTTTTTGACATCGTTGTCGTTTCCGACCACATGAAACCGGAAACAAACGCGATGCTCGGAAAGCTCCCCGTCAAACTGCTGACACCCGCTTTTGACAAGAGTTCGAAAGCAAAGGCACTCCAATTCGCCATCAACAACACCAGCAAAGACTATGACCGCGTCGTCATTCTCGATGCGGACAACATCGTCTGTGCCGACTTCCTGACACGATTAAACGCGTCATGCTGTCGGGGATATAAGGCAATACAGTGTCACCGCTGCGCCAAGAACTCCGACAACGACGTTGCCATGCTTGACGGAATAAGCGAGGAAATCAACAACACGC
>USFX01000134.1 GCA_900553965.1 uncultured Prevotella sp. | reverse complement strand
CTCCACACTTCTCCCTCCACACTTCTCCCTCCACACTCCTCCCTCCACACTCCTCACACCACACTCCTCACACCTTTCACAAGCTCTCACATTCCTTCAGCCATATAGCGCTTGACGCGTCGCTCGGCATGCGCCAGTCGCCACGCGGACTGAGGCTCACGCTTCCCACCTTGGGGCCGTCCGGCAGGCAGGAACGCTTGAACTGCTGGTTGAAGAAACGGCGGCAGAAGACGGTCAGCCAATGCTTGATTGTCTCGTCGTCATAGCGTCCAGCCTCGGGATGAGTGCCGTCAAAGGCGTGGCGGGCCATCATGAATATCTTGGCCGGACGGAAACCGAAACGTAGGATGTAGTAGAGGAAAAAGTCATGAAGCTCATACGGGCCGACAAGGTCCTCCGTTTTCTGACGGATATTGCCCTGCTCGTCGGCCGGAATAAGTTCCGGACTGATTGGTGTGTCGATGATGTCCAGCAGGGTGGCACGCGACTTTTCGTCGACACCGCTGGTCGCAACATAGCGGACGAGATAACGGATGAGGGTCTTGGGGACGCCTCCGTTGACGCCATACATGGACATGTGGTCACCGTTGTATGTCGCCCAGCCGAGAGCCAGCTCACTCAAATCACCCGTTCCGATGACCAGCGCTCCCAGCTCATTCGACAGGTCCATGAGTATCTGTGTGCGCTCGCGGGCCTGACTGTTCTCGTATGTCACGTCATGTTTCGCCGGATCCTGACCTATGTCTTCGAAATGTGAGGAGACGGCTTTTGCTATGGAAATCTCCATGTCGGTCACTCCCAGCCCTTCGAGATATTTATCTCACGGGAGGTGACACCGAGTGACGCCATCAGGCTGACGGCATTGTCATGGGTGCGGTCGGTCGTGCCGAAACCGGGCATGGTCACACCGACGATGCCCCGGCGGTCCAGCTGCATACGGTCGAAAGCACGCACGCAGACCAGCAAAGCAAGCGTGGAATCGAGGCCGCCGCTGATTCCGATGACTACCCGCGTGCTGCCGGTATGGGTGAGACGCTTGATGAGGCCGGCGGTCTGGATGTTCAGTATCTCCTCGCAACTGTCCTTCATGTCGGCGGCAGAGGGAATGAACGGCCACGGCGAAATTGGACGTGTCAGCCGGAAGTCCCGCAGTTCCACCGGGCAGGTGTCTATCTGACGGGCGACAGCATGACGCTGGGCGTTGATATAAGTCGTATTTGTGCGCCGTTCAGCACGTAGCCGCTCGACGTCTATCTGGCAAATCTGCATCTGCGACGTCAGCGAGAAACGTTCGCCCTCACAGAGCAGACGTCCGTTCTCAAATATCATGGCATTGCCTCCATAGACAACATCTTGAGTACTCTCACCGAATCCGCTTCCGGCATAGACATAGCCGCTCATCGTCCGGGCGCTCTGCTGGGCGAGCAGGGAACGGAGGTAGGCATGCTTGCCGATCAGTTCGTTGCTCGCGGAAAGGTTGAAGATTATGTCGGCACCGGCCAGCGCGAGGTTATTGCTCGGCGGTATCGGAGCCCACACGTCCTCACAGATTTCCACTCCGAACTTGACTCCGTCCATCGTTGAGAATATCTTCGGCTCGGACGAGACTGTCACTGGACTTCCGGCAAGATAGATTTCCGTGGGACGCAAGTCCTGAGCGGAAGCGAACCAGCGCTTTTCGTAGAACTCGTTGTAGTTGGGAAGATAGGTCTTGGGGATGATGCCGAGCACCGTTCCGTGCTGGATGACGGCGGCGCAGTTGAGCAATATGCCGTTGACAGATACGGGCAGACCGACAATGGATATGATGTCAAGCATGCGGGTGAAGTCCAACAGCTGGAGCAAGGCTTCCTCTGCCTTGTCCAGCAGAAGCTGCTCGCGGAACAGGTCCTGACAGGAATAGCCCGTTATGGAAAGTTCCGGAAAACAGATTATCTCTACGCCACGCCCCTCGGCCTGAGCTATCTGGTTTTCTATCTCACGAAGATTGTAGTCTGTGTCGGCGACCTTGACAGCCGGGACGGTGGCTGCGACCGATATAAAACCGTATTTCATAAGCTATGATTTACTTTATTGTGACCTGTGTGGCTCCATAACCGTACTCCTGAAAGGAAGCATCCTGATAGGTGTAGCGCTTATAGCGGTAGCGCAACTCATTGATGATGGCGGCGCGGAGCACACCCTCGCCTTTTCCGTGGATGAAGACGACCTTGCGGCCTTTCTCCTTCTCATGCTCCTTGAGGGTCTTGCGGAATGTCTCCATCTGATAGTTGAGAATGTCGGCAGACGACATGCCCGTCATGCTGTCCAGCAGTTCGACAGCATGGAGGTCGACAACAACAGGAGCGTTCTTGTCAACGGTCTTTGCCGGAGCATTATGGTCTGCGGCAGGACGGCTGTCAGCACTGATCTTTCCAAGCATCTCCTTCTTGAGCTTGTCGGGGTCTACCACAAGCGGACGGACGGCACGGTCCTTCTCCACAATGGGATATATGAGTGCTGGCTGCTCGAAAAAGTCGTTTTCGCGGAAGGTGTGGAGCTTGTAGAACTTGACCGTGTCAATGCGCATCTGGACGTCAACCGCAGGTTTGAGCAGGAAAGGACGCTCACACTTGTAGGCCATGACCTGAAGGCAGACGCGTTCCATCGAATTGAGCTGGTCACGCCCGAACTCCTCGATGAAGAGTTTTGTGTTCGGTTCAACCTCGCCAGTTGAGCGCAGTTGCCAGCTCGCACCCTCTGCCACCATATAGCAGTAGCGCATATAGTAGTTGCTGTCGTTGACGAAATATGTCTCAAAGCGGGTTGAGGTGATTTCCTTCAGGTCCATCGGGACAAAAGCCAGATAAGCGCTCAACGAATCGCCGCCGCGGCGCTCCTCGACGGGAGCCTTGAACGTTACAGGACGGTCGGCCGGATCGTAATCCTCATCCTCGTCGACAGGTTTGGCCGCAGCTGCCTTCTTGTTCTCTATGATACGTGAGGTGCTGTAGTCGTCATCATTGGTCACAACGACGTCGCTGACCGGCGTCGGTATCTGGAAGCCGTCTGCATCTTCGACGAGGACAATGTCCTTGCCCTGAAATCCGGCAACGACTCCGCCGCCGGTCTCACTCAAAAAGCGAACTTTATCTCCTATTTTCATAAATCAAGGTATTAATAATGAACTGTCGCCATAGCTGAGAAATCTGAAATCGTGAGCTAAGGCATAATCGTATATGCGGCGCCAGTCACCACGGACAAAGGCACTGACCAGCAGAAGCAGCGTGCTCTGCGGCTGGTGGAAATTGGTGACCAGCATTTTTACTATCTTATACTGATAGCCTGGAGCTATCATGATCTGTGTGCTGGAATGGAGCGTGTTCACGCCGTTGCGGTCGAGGAAAGCTACGATAGCCCGCAACGCCTCTACGGGGCTGATTGACGCCTCTGCTTCGTATGGCTCCCACTGGGAAACATGCAGCTGGTCTTCCGTCAAGTCAGGATTATTGTGAAGACGGAGTCCCATATAATAAAGACTCTCCAGCGTACGGACACTCGTCGTTCCGACGGCAATGGCACAGGCGTCGTGACGGATGAGGCGTTCGAGGGTGGAACGGTGGACGCTGATATACTCCGTGTGCATCTCGTGGTCAACGATGGCGTCACACTTGACCGGCTTGAACGTTCCCGCACCGACATGGAGGGTTATCTCGTCACGCTCTATGCCGGCCGCGTCAAGTGAAGACAGGACGCTGTCCGTGAAATGGAGGCCGGCTGTGGGGGCGGCAACACTGCCCTTTATCTTTGAATATACGGTCTGGTATGTCTGTTTGTCGCTCTCCTGTGTCTCACGGTTGAGATACGGCGGTATTGGAAGTTCACCGACGGCATCGAGAATCTCGGCAAAAGAGACATCGGGATTGTCCCAGCAGAATTCTATCCGGTGGCTGGTCTTTTCCTCGCTGATGCGAGCGGCGGTAAGGGTCAGCGGGCGGCCCTTGACATCAAAAGTACGCGAGAGAAGTCCTTCTTTCCATTTCTTCAGATTGCCGACGAGGCAGAGCCAGGAACACTGTCCGGTGGTTTGGAACATCTGCTCATAATCCGCCGGAGCAACCGGTTCGAGCAGGAATATCTCTATCAGCGCTCCTGTGGTCTTGCGGAAGTGCATGCGGGCCTGAATAACCCGGGTATTGTTGAATATCATCAACGCTCCGGAAGGAAGATGGCCGGGAAGATTATAGAAAACATCTTCTTCAATCTCGCCATGGCGGTAGATGAGAAGTTTTGAATGGTCACGCGTCCCGATTGGGAATTTAGCTATGCGCTCATCGGGCAAGGCATAGTTGTAGTCACTTATATGTATCCGTTTGGTTTCCATCATTCGTTATAAACTTACGCCAGCATGAGACAGGCGCGGATAAGTGCATAGATAAATGTGAAGAACAGGACATTTATCACCACATCAATATCCGTAAGCTGATATCCTGTGGATGTGTACTGCGAGGATATGAACCGCATACCTGTAGCCATACGGGCATTTATTCTGTAATATATGTAATAGACGATAAGTCCCATCAGTCCGCCCCAGACGAGGCCGCAAAGGATGTCTCCCGGATAGTGGACACCGAGATACATACGTGTCCAGCAGTTGATCAATGACCATAAGATAAGGAGTGAAGACACAATGCCGTTGCGTATGAGGAGACTGAAAAAGACGGCTATACTGAAAGTATTGGCGGCATGGGCGGAAAAGAAACCGTAGCGACCGCCACGATAACCGTCAACGATGTCGACAAGCTGGCCAATCTGGAAATCGTGCGTGGGACGGAGACGGGCCACGGTGGGCTTTACAAAGGAATCATCTATCGTTCCGGCAAGCACGACGCAAAGCGCAGCACTGGCGACAATCAGCAGTATCTGCTTCATGTTCTCGTTGTTCTTCAGGACAAGATAGAACAGGGATATGTAAAGCGGTATCCACGTGGTGGCCGTCGTAAGAACCGAAGCAAGCCCGTCCACAAACAATGAGTCACTGCCGTTGACGGCAAGAAGCAACTGTTTGTCTAATTGTATCAATGATTCCAAATCCATCTTATATAGTCTCTAAATCATTCTTATATAATCTCCAAATCCATCTTATATAACTTCTATCTGGGATGTTTCGACCCAGCCCTCCTTTCCGTCAGCAAGGCGTATCTCCGTCCAGCCGCTGAGGGAGGCGTCGGTTATCTCCACTTTCGTTCCCTCGTGAAGGATGAAAAGGTCGGTACCGTTCTTTGCCGGGGTGCTCTTGACCTGCACGGCGGGTGACATTATGATGGCACCGGTACGCTCGGAAAGGACTTTCTTCTGCTGGTAAGCGAAGATATTGGAGACGAGGAAAATCAAGAGGAAGGCCATGCCACTGAAGAATCCTACCTTACGAAGCACTATGCGGGAGGCAAATAGATAAAGCAGGGAGAAAACTATGACAAGGCAAAGGGCAACAAGAGCCATGCGCGCCCAGCCGTCCACGCTCATCGTATTGACGAGAGAACGGTACCATGTAGTGAAAAACATCTCCGTCTCCGGGACTATCTTGTCTACAGTCTTGCTTCGGGCCATCTGCAGATTGAAGCGGATGTCCTTGTCTCCGGGGGAAAGGAGCAGCGCACGTTCGTAGTTGAGCACGGCACGTGTGATATTGTCGGCGCGATAGTAGGCGTTGCCGAGATTATAATAAATGTCGGCACTCACTCCTTCTTTCAACAATGCTTCATAGTCATTTATGGCCTGCGTATAGTTCTGGTTAACGTACGCGCTATCCGCTTCCGCCTTTGTCACACCGTAGGCAGACAGGGAAAGCGACGACATGAGCATAATCAGCAGAACCGTCACCGCATCACGCTTGGCCGGTTTCGTTTTCTTCTTCATCGCTTCTTCGATATTCATTATCGTTGTCATCGCTGACTCAAAGGTCTTGTCCATGTTTCCCTTGGCATCGCCAGGGGCGTAACGGGCAAACTCGCACTCGTCAAGGGCGGAAATGAACTGGCTGATGGTGGCTTCGTCGACATTGCGTTCAGCCAAACACTGGCTGATATTGTCACGCGAGATATGCTCGACGGGCATGTTGAGCTTGTCACCGATATATCCCCACAGGGCACGGAGAACTTCATCATAGAAATCGTTTCCGCGTCCGGCAACCAACAAAGCCTTCGCTTTCTTCAGCCTCTTGGACGCCATCTTATTGGCTTTCTTGCCGCGCATCTTCCCGACGTTGGCATTGTCAATTGCCCGCTGACGGAATATGACAAACAGGGAAACGAAGATAATGACAAGGAGAGAAAGCGAAATCCAATACGCCGTTGACGCAAAGAAGAAGTCGTCTACGTCATGAATATCGGCATCACCGGTCTTGATATGACGTATATCCTTGTTGAGCATGGTCAGATCTTCCTTGCCCGTATAGCTCGTCACGCTGCCATTACCGGTTCCCTTGGCTACATTGAGCGTGAAAGGCTCCGACTTGACGGTCTTATAACTGTTGCTTCCGGTATCGAAATATGTAAATTCAACCGCCGGAATCTCATACTTTCCAGGATTACGTGGAATTGCGAGGAAGTCATAAACCATGCTTCCCTCAACGCCGTTAGTCGTCAACTTTGTCTTGTCGGTGACCTTGGCGTCATACTTGTCGAAATCCTTTGGGAAATTGACAACCGGTGTTTTCACCAGCTTCAGATTTCCGACACCGCTCACCGTTACACGCAGGGTTACCGGGTCATTGGCCTTTACATCCTGTTTATTGAGCTGCGCGGAGATATTGAAGTGTCCCACTCCGCCCGAGAAATCAGCCGGACGGGTCGGCAACGGCTCTACATCTATAGTCAGACCGGGAGCCTTAACTTTCCGCTTAACTTCTACATAATCAGAACCGCCATTGAAAAAGGCCTCAAACGGATCGACAAAACGTTCTTGTTTTGTGAAAATATCGAAAGTAATGCTCGGTATATCCAACTTTCCAGACTTCTGAGGGAACATCACATACTGGCGGATGGTCACCGTCTGATACTGACGGCCATTGACCATCTCCACTTTAAGGCTCTTCTGCTGCGGCAGTTTGACCTCCTGAGTATAAAAGCCCTTCAAGTCAGGCATCTTACCGTCAAGCTGTGACAATCCGACGAGCGTATAGACCTTATATGTCAGCAATATCGGTTCTTGCTCATGAACGCGCTTCTTGCTGGCACTTACCTTTATAAAAAGGTCCGAACCTGAGATGCGCGAACCGGCCTCACGTATCTGCTGACGGCCTCTGCGCTGCGGTTGTGCCTGCGAACTACCACCGCCGGCACTCCCGCTCACCGTAATACGGAGCTTGTTTGAAGTCAGCTTCTTGCCGTCCGCCGATATGCTTGCGGCTGGAATATCATACTTTCCTGCCTTATTTGCACATAATATATATGTATAGGTAATGGACGATGTTGCAGTTGTACGACCATTTATTATCTGAATATTGGACCAAGACGACGTGCTCGGCCCCATAAGAACCTCAAGGGCGTCAGGGATATTTCCGACATGGAAACCGCTCGCATCCTGAGTATTTATCGTATAAGTAAGACGAAACTGCTCACCGACAGCAACCTGCGACGG
>USFX01000133.1 GCA_900553965.1 uncultured Prevotella sp. | reverse complement strand
GCCGTACAGGCCCACCGCACGGCCAAGAACCGCGACACCGACACCGCCGTGCTGGATGCGGCGAGCGAAGAGATCAACAACGCCATATTCCGCCGCGGACACGTGGCGCTGGGACTCTCCTCGGCGCTCATCGGTTCGGGCATGTGTTTCGACTACCAATGGTTCCGTTCCAATGTCCACAACCTGCTCACGGCAGGCGAAGACCGGGAGCTGGAAGCTCTGTTGATATGGCAAGGCATATACATAAAATATGAGGAGAACATACATGTACGCGACGAGAAAGTGAGCAGCAAAGACAATTTCCAAAGGCAGCGGCAGCGCTGGATGTCGGCTCAGCTGAACAGTCTCTGCTCAATGCTGCCGCATCTGCCGACAGCCATCATCCACGGCAACATCAACTTCATTGACAAGACCGTCCAGCAGATGCTCGTTCCACGCTCCATCCTCGTTGCCGCCACATTCGTCTTAGCCGTTCTCATGCTCGTCATAGCACCGGTGTGGAGCGCCAAATGGTGGATGCTCTTCCTCACATTATGCCTTTCCCTGATTATCGCCATCCCAAAACGGATGCGCACACGCACCATATTCAGTAAACTGGCAGCATTCCCCGCCCTGACACTGCGCATGATGACCAACATCAGAAAGATTGACCGCAACAATCAGGAGTTCATCCATCCCAGCCACGACAGATGAAGATAGCTATACTCACATCAGGTATATTGCCCGTGCCGGCGGTACAGGGAGGAGCCGTTGAGAACCTCATCGACTTCTATCTGGAGTACAACGACCGCCACAAGCTCCACGACATCACCGTCTACAGCGTGTACAACGAGCATGTCGTCTCCCGCCCGGAACTCCGTTCGGACGTCAATCACTACAGGTTCATCAAGACCAGGACACTCACGGCAAAGATAAGGAGGCGTCTTCTCCATGCTGTCAGCCGCGATGAATACTACAACTACCACATCGAATACTACCTCAACCGCGCCATCAGGGACCTCCGCCGGCGACACTATGACATCATCATAATGGAGAACCGTCCCGGATATGCCATGAAAGTGCGGGCCAACAGCAATGCGAAACTGATATTGCATCTTCACAACGACCTTCTCAATGACACTACAAGACAGTGTGAGGACATCCGGAATACGCTGTCCGGCGTCATCTGCGTCTCCGACTATATCGCCAAAAGGGTTCAGACGATTGACACCACAGCAGGCAATCCCGTGACAGTCTACAACGGAATAGACCTCAAAACATTCCATCCCGTCCCCGACGGCAAGACAAAGAGAAGCGTTCTCGGCCTCTCCGACGATGATTTCGTACTGATTTTCAGCGGAAGGATAAACCGCGACAAAGGCATCGACCAGCTCATTGACGCCATGATAAGACTCCGTGAGCACAGCCGGATAAAGCTCATCATCATCGGGAGCAGCTTCTTCGGCAACGTGGACAACAAGGACGACGACTTCATCACACAGCTTAAGAAGAAAGCCGAAAGCATCGAGGACCGCATAATCTTCACCGGCTTCATTCCCTACAATCAGGTTCCGGACTATCTTCACGCCGCCGACGCCGCCGTCATACCGTCCGTGTGGGACGACCCGTTCCCGACAACGGTACTCGAAGCTCAAGCCGCCGGACTGCCCATCATAACGACAGACCGCGGAGGAATACCGGAGGAAGTCGGTGACGGCAACGCTATCATCACACCGACCGGCGACGGTTTCGTCGCGGGACTGGCCGACGCCATATACCAGATATACGGAAACGTAGATTTAAGGAAAAGAATGGGCGAGGCGTCACTCAAACGCTCGTCGCTGTTCGCCAAGGAGAGATTTGCCGAAGATTTCTTCAATGCAATAACCCAATCAATAGAGAGTAACGAAAAAACGGCCAAAAGAATAAAAACGAGATAAAGAAGTGAGCGAACGTGTACACAGAAGCATAATGAATATGAAGGTGGGGATGTTCTTCTACGTCCTTTCCCTCTTTCTTGCATTCTTCTCACGGAAGATTTTCCTCGACTGTCTTGGAGCCGAGTTCATCGGCCTCACCGGCGCACTGAGCAACATCCTCAGCTTTCTCAACGTGGCTGAGCTGGGCATCGGAACGAGCATCACCTACTTCCTCTATAAACCGCTGCAGACGGACGACCGCGACAAGATCAACGACGTCATGTCCGTCCTTGCCTATCTCTACCGCACCATCGGCCTCATCATCGGTGCCGGAGGCGTCATCGTCAGCCTTTTCTTCCCGCTCATGTTCAGCGGCCAGCCGGTAGACCTGTTTCTTGTCTACTTCGCTTTCTTCTCCTTCCTCGCCTCGTCCATGGCCGGATATATCATCAACTACCGCCAGCTGCTGGTCTCCGCCAATCAGAAGCAATACGTCGTCAACTCCTATTTCCAGACCATAGCCATAGTCCAGAACCTTGTTCAGATACTTCTGGCGTGGTACTACCGCAACGTCTACCTTTGGGTCATCACCGGACTTGTCTTCACCGTCATCGGCTGCATCGTCTTCAACCGCCGCATCGACAAGGTCTATCCATGGCTCAGGATTGACACGAGGAAAGGAAAAAGACTTCTCAGGGAATATCCCGAGATTCTCCGGAAGACACGCCAGATATTCATTCAGAAGATAAAGAACTTCATTCTCCACCGCAGCGACCAGATACTCATCTTCGCCTTTGTCTCGCTGAAGATGGTGGCGTTCTACGACAACTACATGATCATCGTCAACAAGATCAACTATCTGGTCAATATCCTTTCCGACGGCATGAACGCCGGCATCGGCAATCTCATCGCCGAAGGCAACGACAGCAACACCATGAAGGTATTCTGGGAGTTGACGGCCATACGCTTCCTCATCGTCGGAATGGTCATCTTCCCCCTGCTGATGTTCATCCAGCCCTTCATCGTCTGCTGGCTCGGCCCCGAATACCGCCTCAGCGACACCATCATCTTCCTGCTACTGTTCAGCATCTTCATCAATCTGTCACGCGGCGTTGTGGAGATGTACATCAGTGCTTGCGGCCTCTTTTCCGACGTATGGGCCGCCTGGACGGAACTGGTGCTCAACATCTGCGTGACGCTTGCCCTCGCCCCGTTCTTCGGCATTGCTGGAATCCTCCTCGGAAAAATTGTCAGCGTCTTCTTCATCGCCATGTTCTGGAAACCCTACTTCCTCTTCACCCGCGGTCTCCACCACAACGTGAAGGACTATTGGCAAGGCATGCTTCCCTACTACACCATCGTCGGCGTCTTCCTCTGTGCCGCAGTTGCCCTCCGCTGCTACGTCGTCGAGCCCCACGCCGACAGCTTTCCGCGACTGATTGGCTATGGCGCCATGACTTTCGCACCACTGCTGACACTCTATTTCCTGACCATGTTCTTCATGACGCGCGGCATGAAATATTTCGTCGCGCGCAAGCCAAAGATATACAACAGCCTCAACAGAATAATGCCGATAAAGAAATGAGAATAATATGTGATGCCCCCGGACAGACCTGCAACCGACTGTGGAGTTACGTGGCCGCCATATCCGAATGTACCGTCAGGCGCAAGCGGCTCGTCATCATCTTCTACGACTGGACGATTGAAGACTTCCCGAATCTGCTCCACTGCCCGTTCATATATTTTCCGCTATTCCACAAATGGTATCTGGAGCGCGGAAACGGATGGAACAACTACAAGGGACTAACATGGAAGGCAACCCACAACCCGCGCATGGAACGCATATTCCGGTTCTTCGGCTGCCGCAAGGGCTGGCACACCCGCACCGATACGCAATATATAGCCCAGGCCAAACCGATGCTGAAGCATATATTCCGACCGAAGCAGGAGATTACGGACAAGGCCGAGACTCTTATACGGAAGCTAAAGACCAAGGCCGACATTGTCGTCGGTGTCCACATACGCCGCGGCGACTACGCCACATGGAACGACGGCCGCTTTTTCTATTCCCTCGAACAGTATCACGCTTTCATGCTTCGCGTGAAGGAGTGCTATTCCGAACGTCGCGTGGCGTTCTTCATCAGTTCCAATGAGGACTTCGACACAGCCATCTTCACCGGATGTGACTGCTACCGGTTCTCCGACGAGCCGTCACCCGCTGTCCTCGACCTCTACACGCTGTCTGTATGCGACCGCATCATCGGGCCGTTCAGCACGTTCAGCCGCTGGGCCTCGTTCATCGGCGAGGTGCCGCTATGTTTCCTTGAAACCGCCGACCAACAGTTCACGGACAGCGATTTCGACACAATTGCCGATTTCTTCCATTTCAGTAATGGACGGGAAATAGCGGAATGGTAACTTTAGTTAAGAGTGAAGAAGTAAGAGTGAAGAGGTATGATTACCTTTAAGTGGTTGTGTTTAGTACAAAGTGAAGTGGTATGTGATATTTCCCTACTTTGCATATCACATACCACTTCACTTTGCATTCTTCACTCTGCACTAAACACAACCACTTAAAGGTAATCATACCTCTGCACTCTTCACTCTGACTTAAATTTCAAACGCGCTCTTCTCCGGCAATATACGCTCAAACGCGCCGTTTATCTTCTCTCGCAGAAGAGGGACGTCCGTCATCACGGCTTCCTCCGTGTCGTTCAGACACACGATGTCGGCCTTCTGCCTGCATATACAGTCAACAATCTCGTCAATCAGTTCGTCACTTATCTCAAAGTATTTGCGGCCGGTGAAGAGATTCGGCGCAAACTCATTCTTAGCCAACTGCCAGTAGCGCATCAGATACTGAGTCACATTCGTGTCATGCCTGATCCTGCTGCCGCTGGTCTTCCACAGATAATCCGGCTCGGCTGCCCAAACCTCCTCAAACGTGCTTTTGAGGAAAGACTGCGCACTGTGTCTGTTCTCAAATCCGGTGAAAAAATATTGGTTCCACTTGGCCAGATTTCTCAATATACCATTAAATCCGAGATATGAGCCATACCACTTCTTACGGTTCTTCCAGCAGCAGATATTCTTCTTCCTGAAATGAGTGTTCAACAGTCCGAGATTACAGAAATCCATCACCTCGATGTTAAATCCAGTCCTGCTCTTTATGCTGTACAGCAGTTCCAGCTGCGCGAAGTCACATGGCAGTCCGTCGCGGAAGAAGTCAGTGCGGGGCAGCGGGCGTATCGGGTAGAAGTCGTCGTTCATATAGATGAAATGCTCGCTAAGACCGGGAATGCGGTGCAGATTGAGGTCTATCGCATTGCTGTTGAACGTCGGCAGATGTTCGGCCGGCATAAACTCCTTGTGCGTCACCAGCCGCAACCGCTCACAATCCTCATTGAGCCATTTGGGCCGTTGGCCGTTGGTCACGAGGAACACCCTGTTCACCCATGGCCAGAAACGTTCTATGCCACGGAAGATATACTGAAGATTATCCCATTCACGGTATCTCGCCTCACAGTCACACGCGACACTCTCACCCTTGTAGCGGGCTTTCTCCCTTTGCCATTCCTCATCCGAGCCGTCAACCCAAAGGATGACCACATCTATAGGATAGTTCTCTTTCATACACATTGTTTCACCTTTATTCCGGCAATATCAAAAGTTCAAGACTATTTTGCCGGCCCCATCTCCTCAATCTTCCAACTTCCGAGCGTCCGTCGCTCACGGTCGAAGCCCACTGCAAGTTTCACGACTGGCAGTCCGCTGAGAATGAAGCGCGACGGATAGTCCTTCAGGTCTATCTGACGCATGGCCTCGTCGGCACTGCCCAGCTTCAGCTCCATCACATAGATACGGTCGGGCATGCGCATCACCATGTCCACACGGCCGCGCGGCGTGCGCACCTCCACGTCAACATACATGCTGAAAAGTGAGAAGATTATGTAGAAAAGCTGCTGATAGTGCCCCTCATAGTCGGTATTGTCGCAATAGGGCACGGTCAGCAGGAAGTCGCGCAGCAGACCGAGGGCACCGTCCATGTCGCCGTGAAGAATCTTCACGTACATTTTCCCCACCGTCGTATTGCCCCGCAGCGTGTTTTCGCGGAGGTAATTCGGCAGCAGACTGCGCATCAGTCCCACACGGATTTCTGCGTTTGGTATGTCAAGAGTATATATCTCAGACCACTTGTCATAATCCTTTATCGTCACATAACCGCTCTGATAGAGCAGCGGGATTATGTTCTCCATCCGTTCCGTCGGTGCGTCGAAATCCGAATCAAAAGCTTCAGCACCGTCTATTGCCGACGGCAGGACATCAAACTTGCGCAGCATCTCTATCAGATAGGTCGGTGTGCCGCTGCCGAACCAATAGTTGTCGAGCTTACGGTTTGCAAAAGCGTTCATAAGACTGAACGGATTGTATATGTCCGGTGACGGCCACGTGAAATGATACCCGTCGTATTTAGCCTTCAATTTCCTGAATGTCTCATCCGGTGTCAGCTCAAGTCTCTCTGCCAGCAGATCTATGTTTCCGCCCATCTGCGTGAGCATTTCCTCCTCTGTTATGCCGCAAATGGCAGCATAGTCATTCAGCATACTGATATTAGTGATGTTGTTCAGCTCGCTGAAGATGCTCAGCTGCGAGAACTTCGTGATGCCGGTGAGAAAGACAAACCGAAGATACGGGTCGCAGCCTTTCAGCGGCGAATAGAAGTTGCGCATGACATTGCGCAGCACGGGCAGATCACGGTCTTCGTGCATGACGTCGAGCAACGGTGCGTCGTATTCGTCAATGAGCACAACGACCCTGCGCCCCGTCTGTTCGTATGCCCGCCGTATCAGTGCGGTCAGACGGTTGTTGGCGTCAACCACGGGATTGTCAATCCCGTAGCGCTTTTCATATTCTTCAAGCATACCGCCCAGATAACGCTCCAATCCGTCCTTGTCCATGTGCTTGCCGAGACTCATGTCGAAATGCAGCACGGGATAGGCCACCCATTCCGTTTCAAGCCTGTCGATGGCCAGTCCCTTGAACAGTTCTCGCCTGCCCTCAAAATAGCTTCGGAGGGTGGACACGAGCAGCGACTTGCCGAACCGTCGCGGACGACTCAGGAAGAAATACTTGGCTGAACTGCTTGCCATACGATATATATACTCCGTCTTGTCGATATACAGAAAATTTCTTTCGATAATATCGGAGAATGTCTGTATGCCCACGGGGCAAAGCCTTATCTGCGGTCTGGTGTCCATACGCTCAACGTTTTTGGTTTTCATTCTTCTGCAAAGATAGTGCAAACGAGAGCAATGAAAGTTAACCTTCAAATTGCCGAGTGCAGCCTATCTTCTGCAAAGATAATCATTAATTTTGTTATTAAAGAAACAAACAATGATTTTAAGACGGACGATGACACTTCGGCGAAGTCCCCGCACTGTAACGGATTTACTCAGCCCACCGTAGTGGCACAATCTTGTTTTTGCCCGTCACAGCGTGAGGTTATCTTCCTAACGGTCATGATTGCACAAATCCAATATAAGTGAATGTCGGTAAGGAATGCCGGTTGCCGACAGACAGTTGAACGGCTGCACCGGAGTTCAACCCTACTAAGTTGAATTTCAATCAGGTAAACAGCCGAATCGTTACCCTATTATAATTCATAATTAATAATTTGTAATTTAAAATACCATTTTTACGCTCACGAGAGCAGCCACTTTCTGAAAAATTTCCT
>USFX01000132.1 GCA_900553965.1 uncultured Prevotella sp. | reverse complement strand
CGATGTCGTCTGACGCTCGTCAAGGTTGAATTTGGCCAGACGCAGGGCCGAGAAGGCCGCGAGGACAAAGGCCGTATAGGGAACATAACGGCCGACGACGGGCACGAGTTCGAGCCACGGCTGCGTCGATAGGAAAGTGTAGATGATTGCCGAGGGGGCCAGTCCGAAGGTGATGCAATCGGCCAGCGAGTCCAGCTCCTTGCCTATCGGAGAGGAAACACCGAGCAGACGTGCACTCATGCCGTCGAAAAAGTCGAACACGGCACCGATGACGATAAAAAGAAATGCCGTCGCATAAAGCCCTTCAAAGGCATACGAGACGGCAATACATCCCGACACAAGATTACAGCAGGTAATCGTGTTCGGTATCTGACGTGTTATGAAATTGGCCATTTTGGTGTGTTTTGGTTGTTGTCGGGCTGACCAGCGCCGGCCCTTTTATTTCAGCTTGGCAATGACGGTGAGGTCGCCGGTGGTCGCCTGTCCCATCTTGACGCACACTTCCGTGCCGAGCGGCAGATAGACATCGACGCGTGAACCCAGCTTGATGAAGCCCAGATGTTCGTCGATACAGCACTCTTCGCCGGGTTTGGCGTAGGTGACGATGCGGCGCGCCATGGCTCCGGCTATCTGACGGCAGAGCACGCGCTCTCCCTGCGGCGTCTCGATCATCACGTCGGCACGCTCATTCTCCTCGCTGGCCTTGGGCAGCCACGCCTTGTGGTAGTTGCCGTTCCTGTGGCAGACAGATATGACCTTGCCGTCAACGGGGAACCAGTTGGCGTGGACATTGAAGAGACTCATGAATATTGAAATCATCAGACGGCGGTCGTGGAAGTATTCCGTCTCCTCAACTTCCTCTATCACGACAATCCGTCCGTCAGCGGGAGCGACGACCGTACGGTCTGTATCACCCTCGAAATAGCGCTTCGGACAGCGGTAGAAATTGAGAACCACCGTCCAAGCCGTGCCGAAAAGGACAGCAAACACCCAAAAAGGAGCCTTCGTCCCCGGTATCTGCCACAGCAAGGCCGCCACTACGACTATGCCCAGCAGGCTGAAGAAGAGCGTATTGGTTCCCTCACGATGTATTCTTATCTTTTTCAGTTTTCTGATTCTCTGCCCCATCGGTTATTTCGATTGTTTCTAAATGCGAGTGCAAAGGTACACCTTTTTTACTTATCCTACAAACTTTTCGCTCTTTATCTTTCATTAATGACGGGTCAACACGGTATTTATGAGCCACAAACGGCTGAGTATGAAGAAAAACAGAAAGTGTGGCACAATGCAACCACGTCATTTGCTACGCAGATTGCATCATGCCACACCACTGTCCAGATAATCCCATACCACCATTCAGATGGTTCGGAATTTCCATTCAGAGATGCTGTCCAGCTGACGGACAACGTCAGTCCTCGCCAAGATTCTGCTCCTGAAAGTCCATGTCGGCCTGTGCCACGAAGAAGACGTCGTCGGGATTGAAGTCGCCGCGCTTGTCTTCCTTGGCCTTGCGGCACACATATCCGGCCACGGCTTGAAGGTCGATGTCGACACAACCGTCCTCATCGCCGTCGCCTTCGAGCACGCCGCTTTCAAAATAATACTCCACGATGGCGTCCATCATATATAGAATGTCGTCTGTGGAGAACTTCTCTTTCAGCTCATTAGACAGACTGCTGAGGATGAACTCCACCTCGCGTGCGTTCTCCTCAGCATCCAGCCGGAGCTCTTCTTCAAAGCTGGCCATGGCTTAGAGCAGTGACTGGAATTTCTCTTCGAGCTTTGCCTTTGAGAGCGCGCCGACGGTCTTGTCGACCATCTGGCCGCCCTTGAAGTAGAGGATGGTCGGGATGTTGCGGATTCCGAACTCTGCGGCAATCTCGTCGTTCTCCTCCACGTCACACTTACCGACGACTATCTTGCCGTCATACTCCCTGGCCAGCTCCTCGATGATGGGGGCAATCATGCGGCAGGGACCGCACCATGTGGCCCAAAAGTCTACTACGAGGGGCAGGTTGCCGTTCTTCAGTGTCTCAAAATTGTCTTTTGTGATCTGTACTTCCATTGTCTTTTTGTTTTTTATTTGTTGATATTATGATGTTGTCAAATGGTTATTGAACACCCTTACTGTGTGCAAAAATACGGAAAACAGCCGATACAGCCAAGTCTCCGCTGACTTTTTAAGTAGGGTTAACAGCCGCCTTGCGTTTTTATCTGCCATTTCCTAAAGGACACCAACACACATTAATTTATCTTATAGTCCATCACCCCCTTGTTCTGCTCAATGTATGCGATGAGACTCTGCTTGACGTTCACCGTGCGCCGCGTGCTCCTCAGCAGGACGTGGTTCTTGCCGCCGGAGTCGTGGAGCTGGAAAAAGAGTTTCGTCTCGCCGGGATTATCGGCGATGATTTCGTTCAGTTCCGTGACAATCTGGTCGTTCAGCTTGTCCGTGAGCAGCGAGATGGTGATGCGGTCGATGGCCTTGTCCTTGATGGTCTGGAGATATTCGATGTTCTGAATCTTCAGGTCGAAGAACTTGCTGTCGCGGTAGCGCTGCTGACATTTGGCCGTGATATAGACCGTACAGCCCTCCTTGAACATGCCGCTCCAGCGTCCCCATTCCTCGCCGAACATGGCGAGCTCGCCCGAGCCGTTGAAGTCCTCGATGGTGACGAAGCCGCACGGCTTTCCCGTCTTGGTGAATTTTGACTTTATCGCCGTGACGATTCCGCCGATGATGACATCCTCACGGTCACTCAGTGATGATATGTCAGCAAGTTCGGAACACTGGGTATTGCACAGATTGTCAAGCACAATCTTGAAGTCGTCTAGCGGATGGGCCGATATGTAGATGCCCACGAGGTCGCGCTCGCGGTTGAGCCGTTCGATGTCGCTCCACACCTCACCCTTTATTATCGGTGGCGTGGATATTTCGACGTCATCTTCTTCAGAGAAGAGAGAGTTGCGGATCTGCGCTTTCTCCATCTGATAGATCTGGCCGTAGCGCACGAACGTGTCGAGGAAAGCCTCGCCCTTATTGTTGGTGGCGAAGAAGTCTTCACGCCTGATGGTCCCGAAGCTGTCGAAACCGCCGCTCAGCACAAGCGACTCGACGCACTTGCGGTTGACGGCACCGAGGTTGACACGCTGGATGAAGTCAAAGATGCTCGTATAAGGGCCGTTCTTCTCGCGTTCGGAGATGATGGCGTCGGCCGCCGCGCCGCCCACGCCC
Organism: uncultured Prevotella sp.; assembly: GCA_900553965.1. Lineage (GTDB taxonomy): Bacteria > Bacteroidota > Bacteroidia > Bacteroidales > Bacteroidaceae > Prevotella. The sequence goes on along the minus strand of USFX01000132.1, from coordinate 4,409 downwards.
TTGATGGCACTGATACCGAAGCGTATCTCGCCCTTCTTGTTGACGCTGAACTTCTGACGGCTTTCGTTGACGTCGGGGCCCAGCGTCGGGATGCCCATCGAGCGGCACTCGTCCATGAACTTCGTTATGTCGGCGATGTTGTCGAGGCTTCGGCTCATGATGCCGGCCATGAACTCAGCCGGATAGTGTGCCTTGAGATAGGCCGTCTGATAGGCCACCCACGAGTAGCACGTGGCGTGACTCTTGTTGAAAGCGTAGGAAGCGAACTTCTCCCAGTCGCCCCATATCTTTTCGAGCACCTTCGGGTCGTGACCGTTTTTCTTTCCGCCCTCGATGAACTTCGGCTTCATCGCGTCTACGATGGCCTTCTTCTTCTTACCCATCGCCTTACGCAGGGCGTCGCTCTCGCCTCGGGTGAAGTTGGCCAACTGGCGCGAGAGGAGCATGACCTGCTCCTGATAGACCGTGATTCCGTAGGTGTCCTTGAGATATTTCTCCATGCACGGAATGTCATACTTAATCTCCTCGCGGCCGTTCTTACGGGCGATGAACGACGGGATATAGTCCATAGGTCCCGGACGATAAAGGGCGTTCATGGCGATGAGGTCCTCGAATACCGACGGTTTCAGCTCGCGGAGATACTTCTGCATGCCCGCCGACTCAAACTGGAACGTTCCGATCGTGCGGCCCTCGCAATAGAGCTGATACGTCAGCGGGTCGTCGATGGGGATGGTGTCGAGGTCGATTATCTCTCCCGTGCGCAACCGGACGTTCTCCACGGCCTCTTTCAACTGCGAGAGGGTCTTCAGTCCGAGGAAGTCCATCTTGATAAGACCGGTCTCCTCGATGACGTGGCCGTCATACTGGGTACAGAGCAGCTTGTGCCCCGGGTCGTTCTTGTCCTCGGCCGTCGACACCGGAACCCAGTCGCTGATGGCGTCACGGCAGATAATCGTGCCACAGGCGTGGATGCCCGTGTTGCGCACCGTGCCCTCCAACATCCTTGCATAGCGTATCGTCTCGCTCTCCAGACGGTTCGTGCTGGCCTCAGCCTCGCGCAGCTCGGGAATGACGCTGATGGCGTTGGTGAGGTTCATCTTCAGTCCGCCCGGCAGCTTGTCGGGAATGGCCTTACAGAGCTGGTTGCTCCGTTCGAGCGGCAGTTTCTCGACACGGGCCACGTCCTTGATGGAGTTCTTCGTGGCCATGGTGCCGTAGGTGATGATGTGGGCCACCTTGTCGTGGCCATATTTGTCCTCCACCCATTCGAGCACGCGGCCACGGCCGTCGTCGTCGAAGTCGGTATCAATATCGGGGAGTGAGATTCGGTCGGGGTTGAGGAAGCGCTCGAACAGCAGGTCGTACTTGATGGGGTCAATCTTGGTGATTCCCAGACAGTAGGCGACGACACTTCCGGCCGCCGAGCCACGTCCCGGACCGACCATGACGCCCAGCTCCTCGCGGGCGGAGTTGATGAAGTCCTGGACGATGAGGAAGTAGCCGGGAAATCCCATCGTCTTCATGATGTGCAGCTCGAAGTTGACGCGCTCCTTCACTTCGTCGCTGAGCGGGTCGCCATAGAGCTTCTTAGCACCGTCGTAGGCCAGCTTCGAGAGATAATCGGCCTCAAACTTGATGCGGTAAAGGCGGTCATATCCGCCCAGCTTCTTTATCTTCTTCGCTCCCTCCTCGGGCGGCATCGGGTTCTCTCCGTTCTCGTCACGGGTGAACTCTTCATATAGTTCCTGCTCCGTGATGCGCTGACGGTATTCGTCCTCCGAACCGAACTCCTCGGGAATGGGGAAGAAGGGCATGATGGGGTCGTGGTCGATGGAATAGGTCTCGACCTTGTCAAGTATCTCGCACGTGTTGGCCAAAGCCTCGGGGATGTCGCTGAAGACCTCATTCATCTCCTCGCGGGTCTTGAACCACTCCTGCTTGGAATATAGCATTCGCGTCGGGTCGTCGAGGTCCTTGCCCGTCGAGAGGCAGAGCAGACGGTCATGGGCCTCGGCGTTCTCCTCGTCGACGAAATGACTGTCGTTCGTGCAGACCAGCTTCACGTTGTGCTTCCGGGCCAGTTCGATGATGACCTTGTTGGCCTGCTGCTGCAGGGGGAATGTCTCGCGGTTGGCGCGTATCGTCGGGTCCTTCACCTCATGGCGCTGGAGCTCCAGATAATAGTCGTCGCCGAAGACACGCTTGAACCACACGACAGCCTCCTCGGCACCCGCGATGTCGCCCTGCAGAATCTTTGCCGGCACCTCACCGGCGATACATGCCGAACAGACTATGAGTCCCTCGTGATATTTCTCCAGCTCGACATGGTCCGTACGCGGACGGTTGTAGAAACCGTCGGTCCAGGCTTTCGACACCAGCTTTATCAGGTTGTGATAGCCCGTTGAGTTCTTCGCCAGCACGACGAGGTGGTTTCCGCCGCCGTCGCCCTTGGCCTTCTCCTTGTCGGTCAGGCGCCGGCCGTTGCGCACGACATACATCTCGCAGCCGAAGATGGGCTTGAACGGCTCCTGTCCGGCGTCCTTGCGCTTGCCGTTGATGCCCTTGCAGTAGTTGAAGAACTCCTTTATGCCCATCATGTTGCCATGGTCGGTGATGGCCATGCCGCGCATGCCGTTGCCCACGGCCTTGTCAACCAGCTTCGGGATGCTGGCCTGTCCGTCGAGAATAGAATAGTATGTGTGTACGTGAAGGTGTACGAAATCTTCCATGCCTTATGCTCCTCAGTTTGTTTTGGAGGCGTAAAGTTACGCAGAAACCCTTAGACGGCCAAACGAAACGGGAAGAAAATAAACCCAAGCGGCGGACTGGCAGCCTCGCCGGCCGTGCATCACTGTCCGGCCTCGACCTTTATATCAGGGTTGACGGCGCGCAGGTCGTCGACGAAACGCTCCTTGTCCTTCGGGGAAATGATGATGCTCCGTCCGCGAAGCTTCAGCTCCAGCCGGTCCAGCGACATTGCCGGTGAGCTGACGGGGGTCCGCGTCGGTCGGACGGCGGTGATGTCCATGATGTCACACCGCTCCTTCATCAGCAATCCGCAACGTATCGTCAGCGTCCTGCCGTCGATGACGTATGTCGTGTTCACAACCATATCGGCGAGCACCAGCAGGACCACGCCGCTGATGACCAACCCTATCAGCGGTGCCTCATCAACGAGAATGAACGGCAACGAGGCCGCAACGACAATACCGATGACCACCAGCACGAGCCATGTGTCAACCTTTGATTTCTGCTTTTTCATAATCTTTGTTTTATGTTATTGGTAATATACACATCTCCTTATTCTTTTATGAACGCATCGTTGAGGTCGTCATACGCCTTGACGAACTTCCCGCGGTTGAAATGGAGGAACCGGCCGTAGCCACGGACTTTGTCGGTCACGCCGGTCAGAGCGTTGTAGAAACCGTCGCAATACTTCGGTGTCTTGTCCGTCTTGTATGGCCGCTGGTCAATGGCGAGGACGGGAACGTCCATCTTCGGAATCCTTTCAAGATAGTCGTATGTAGAGATTATCAGGCAGAAACCGTAGCCGTTGCGGGTGCATAGCTGTTCGGCCGCGCGGGGATTGATACAGTAAGACGAATGGCAAAAGGAGGCGTAGTCGTATATTATGACGTCATCGCGCCGGCTCAGATAGTCGCGCATACGGGCGACATCCACCTGATAGATATTGTTGTCGTAGGTCAGACTGTCAATCGGCGTCACGCACAGCTTCACCCGTGCCTTGTCCTCGGCCGACAACCGCCTGTAGCCGGACTCGTTGATGGATATCAGTCCGCAGCCGCAGAGGCTTGCCGCAGTGACGGCAGTGAGCAGAAAAGAATGGATTTGTCCCATGTTACGTCTTGTTTTGTTCACATATTGATGGTTATTCATTATGAAATCACAATGTCATTACGTCGTTGCAAAATCATGGGAAGCACACAGATTGCATCCGATATTGTTTATACATTAATATATACTCTCATACAATGAATGTTGTTTTATGTGTGGCATACTATTTCTTTATACCGCAAAGGTAATAAATATTTTCCGGCATGAAGTCATGAATGGCGGATTTTTTCATGGGAATTCATGTTCCAGCCGCCCCATTGCCCGTTTTGACACAGCCTCGCGGACACGTCTTTCCGCTTTTTTCCGAATTTAAGGCCCACGAGAGCAGGGACTTTTCATTTTTATTCCGCTGCGGGCGCAAATATCGCAGCTACGCGTGTATCAAAAATCAAGGGTCGCCGTGACGATTTATTTACACGTTTCATAACACACTCATTCATAGCCATATACAAACGATGGCATCTCCGCCGGAAAACCACGGAGCGGCGGCGGGCTTGCCGTAAGGCCCTTACGAGGTTGCAGCGGGGCCCCCGCGGCGTTGCAACCGGGCCGCC
>USFX01000131.1 GCA_900553965.1 uncultured Prevotella sp. | reverse complement strand
ACCGACAGCAACCTGCGACGGAGCTTCCGCCACAAACTTCTGAGCCAACGAGGCAAGCGTCACTGCGCATAATACAAATATTATATATACTCTCTTCATATCACCTTGTTAAACATAATCAAACCTTTTTTGCCTACATCATTCTCACACTATCACTATTATCTCTTTTAGTTACATTAAGTATGATTGGAGCCGATTTGACTGTTTTATAACTACAATTATCTGTATCGAAATATTTAAATTCTACTGCTGGAATTTCATACTTTCCGGGATTACGGGGAATGACAGGGAAATCAAAGACAAAACATCCTTCCATGCCATTAGTGGTAATTTGGGTATTGTCCATAACCTTGGTGTCGCACACATCAAAATCCTTAGGTATGTTTACAGCCGGCGTTTTCATCTGTTTGAAATTTCCAATACCACTCACCGTTACACGCAAGGTGACAGAATCATTTGCCGCCACGTCCTGTTTATCAAACTGTGCGGATATATCAAAACGCCCAATTCCGCCCGAAAAATCGGATGGACGTGTCGACAATGGTTCTACATCAACCGACAGACTGGACGCCTTTATCTTCTGCTTGACCTCGACATATCCTGAACCATCTTTGAAAAATACTTCAAACGGGTCGATATTACGGTTCAGCTGTAAAGTGACGCAATCAAAAATGATACTTGGTATTTTCAGCTTTCCTGCCTTTTGAGGAAACATAACATACTGGTAGATAATTACGGTTTTATACTGCCGTCCATTGACCGTTTCTACTTGAAGTTTCCGCTGTGGTAACTTAACATTCTGAATACAAAAATTCTTCAATTCAGGCAATTTACCATCAATTTGTGACAGACTGGCTACATTACTACAGTAAACTTTATATGTCAGCAATATCGGTTCCTGCTCATAAACACTCTCTTTGTTTACACTTACTTTTATAAAAAGATCCGAATCCGGTATGCAAATTTGTCGTTTCCCTGTTCGTTGTGTTTGATTATGTACTTCTTTCTTAGCTTTACCGCTCACCGTAACACGAAGCTCATTTGAGGTCAGCTTCTTACCCCTCGCTGATATACTTGCAGCAGGAATATCATACGTTCCCGTCTTATTTGCACATAATATACACGTATAGATAATGGATGATGTAGAAACCGTTTTGTCTTTCTCCTTTTTGAAATTGGACCGCCGCGACGTGCTCGGCCCCATAAGAACCTCAAAGGCATCAGGGATATTTTCAACACGAAAGTCCTTTGCATCCAGAGTATTTATCGTATAAGTAAGACGAAACTGCTCACCGACAGCAACCTGCGACGGAGCTTCCGCCACAAACTTCTGAGCCAATGAGACAAGCGTCACTGCGCATAATACAAATATTATATATACTCTCTTCATATCACCAATTTTTCTGTAACCTACGCTTGCCCGGTTGCGGCGGAATCTCCTTCATGCGGCGCTGGGTGTCCTTCTCCTGCTGCATGGCGGCATTGAGCAACTGTTCTGCATTCTCCTTGCTCATCTTGTCCTTGTCTTCCGGCTTAGGCTGCTTAGGTTCCTGCTTCTGTTTGTCCTTGTTTTGGTCTTGCTTATTTTTGTCCTTATTCTGGTCCTGCTTATCCTTGTCTTTATCCTTATTATCTTTGTTGTCCTTATTCTGCTGGTCTTGCTTCTGTTTCTGACGCTTGCACACAGCAAGATTATATCTCGTCTCATTATCGTCAGGATTGAGACGCAGAGATTCCTCGTATGCTGTTATAGCTTCCTGATAAAGTCGCGCTTTCTGACAGACAACACCCATATTGTGGTATGCCTTCGACTTGCGCAAAGGACTTGTTTCGAGTTTCGCAGCCGTTTCAAACTGCGCAACAGCGGCGGAATCCTTGCCCTGAGCAAGAAGTGCGTTACCAAGATTGTAGATTGCCTGCGGGTTCTTCGGATTATTGTCCAAAGCCTTCCGGTATTCAATCTCCGCCTCAGCATACTTGCCGGAATTAAACTGTTTGTTTCCGGAACGTATATGCTGACGATCCGTCTGGGCACCGGCTGCTGCGGAAAGCATCAGACCGAATACCAACAGCATCGTTTTCCGGCCGCCGCCGAACAACGTGATGTTCTTCAGCAGCGGATTCTTGCGTTCAAGCACGCAGATTTCCAAAATCAACAATAAGAGGATTATGATACCGAAAGCCTGAAACTGTTCGTCATAATCACTGTATATATTGCTTTCAATCTCTTTTTTCGAGAGCTTGTCCAATTCCGCACGAAGCTGCTTTTGGGCGTTGCTGTTGTTGTCCACATGTATGTAAGCGCCACCACCGGCAGCCGCAATCTCACGGCACATATCCTCATTGAGCACCGAGACAACGGTATTTCCGGTGTTATCCGTCATATAATCGTTGCGTCCCGGAACAGGGATTGGAGCGCCTTTTGTCGATCCGACACCGAGAACAAACACGTTCATGCCCTTCTTCTTTGCTGCTGCGGCGGCCTCAACGGCTCCGCCCTCGTGGTTCTCACCATCAGTAATGATGATAATGGCCTTCCCCACTCCATCCTGCTGAGTGAAACTGTTGGCCGCCATGTTTATTGCCGCAGCGACATCAGTGCCCTGCACATCCATCATCGACGGGTCTATATTGCCGAGGAACATCTTTGCCGAGACATAATCGCTCGTTATCGGGAGCTGTACAAAGGCATCACCGGCAAAGACAATCAGTCCTATCTTATCGTCAGTGAAGTTGTCCACAAGATTCTCGACCATCATCTTGCTTCTGTCCAGACGGCTCGGCTCGACATCTTCCGCCCTCATGGAGTTACTGATGTCCACCGCGATGATAGTCTCAATGCCCACACGCTTCTCGTTCGTTATCTTCGTTCCCATCTGCGGACGGGCCGACATGACGATAAGCAACGCCAACGCAACCTCCAATATACAGAACTTTGCCTGCGGCCGCCAACGGGAGACATCAGGCATGAGGCTCTTCACAAGCTCCGGGTCACCGAATTTAAGCAGTCGCCTCCTCTGACTACGCATCATGAGAAAGTATATCAGTGCCAATACGGGTATCAGCACCAACAGATATAAGTATTTTGGATCTTCAAATCTGAACATGATTACTTCTTATGGTAATTTCCTGAATATGGTTATTCGCAGCAGGACTTCAATCAGCAGAACGATGAACGCGGCCAGTGCGAACGGCTGGAACATATCATACTTCTTACTGAATTTCTTGCTGTTAATCTTTGACTTCTCCAGTTTGTCTATCTCCTTATAGATATTCTTCAGTTCCGAATTGTTCGTCGCACGGTAGGACGTACCGTCCGTTGCGGCTGCAATTTCCTCCAAAGTCTTCGTATCAACCTCCACAGGCATATTGACATACTGAACGACACCGCCCACCTGCATCGGATAAGGAGCTGACTTGTCCGTACCAACGGCAACCGTATAGACACGGATACCAAGGCTCTTGGCTATTTCCGCCGAGGTCATTGGTGACAGGTCGCCCATGTTGTTGCTTCCGTCCGTAAGGAGAATGACGACCTTGCTCTTCGCCTTCGAATCCTTCAGACGGCTCACAGCGTTGGCAAGTCCCATACCTATTGCCGTTCCGTCCTGAATCAGTCCGCGCGCAGCGATGTCCGTACGGACATTCTGCAGCAGATTGAGCAGGGAAGCATGGTCAACGGTCATCGGACATTGAGTGAATGCCTCGCCGGCAAATATCGTCAGTCCGATATTGTCATTCGGTCTTCCGACGATAAATTCCGATGCGACCTGCTTTGCCGCCTCTATTCTGTTCGGCTTCAGGTCTTCCGCCAGCATACTGGTGGAGACGTCCATCGCCAGCATGATGTCAATACCTTCAACCCACTTGTTCTTCCATGAATTCTGTGTCTGCGGGCGTGCCATGGCTATCACGATGAGCGTGAAAGCGATAACGCGCAACACCATCTGCACAGGCATCAGTATCACCTTCCAGCTTCTTGACGCATAGCGGTAGGCGAACGTGTCGCTCATACGCATGGTAGGCTCGCTCTTCTTCCTATACATGACATACCACAACAGATATGGTATGATGAGCAGAAGCAGAAACAGATATCCTTTATTAGCAAATTCCATATTCGCTTTATTCTCTTTTACGTTTAAATAGTGTCATCCGACAGGAAGCACGGTCTTGACCGCTTATGCCTGTCATCAGCTCAACAGCAGTACAATGTTGTAGACTACATAGACAAATATCGCCAGACCGGCAACCGTTATAACGGTCAGCACAATCTTCAGTCCGCGACGCATCTTCACCGTCTGCTTCTCGCCTTCCGAGAGCTGCGGCTTCACGACGTCTTCAGTCGGGACATTCTCTATCTTCGTCGAATTGATGAACTCAATGGCGTTGACGAGATTCATGTCGTTCTCATTGATGAGCGTCGAATACTTGGCAAACTTGACGAGGTCCGCCGTCTGGAACAGCGTGCGCAGCTCGTCGAGAGCCTTAGCATCCTGTGAAGCCATGAGGCGGTCAATGATTTCGCTGCTGGTCATCTCCATAGCATTGAAACCATACCGTTCCTGAATATACTTGCGCAGCGTTTCGGTCAGACGTGTGATTCTCCGACGTAACCATCTTTCCGGCCTTTATCTCCTCGATGGACTTCATGGCCTTCTGATGGGGCAGCAGTTTCTTCACGACCTTGATACTGATTTTTATCGGCTTCTTGTCGCGCAGACAGAGATAGAAGTAATAACCCGCAGCGATTAGCAGAAGAAGAACGAAACTCAGCCAGAATATCGGTTCCCATTCGCTCCATTGGAACGGATTGTCCTGCACACCCTTTGGTCCGAAATAGAAGTCGACGTTTGTCGAGTCAATTTCGATGCCGACAACTTTCAGCGCAAGGCTCTTGCTCTTATATTCCTTGCCGTTCACCTTGACAGCAAACGGCGGAAGATAATACAGCTGCTCGTCAAACGACGTCAGCCTGTAGACCCTCCGCGAACAGGTCATGTTCCCGTCCATCTCTTCCGACGGGATGTCCGTCATGGCCAGCACCTCCACTCCCGGAGTAATCATCTGCCGCGGCTCGAATCTCGGGAACGTGACATTGGCACCGGCGTCCGCCACAACCGAGACTGTGACATTCACCTGCTGGCCGATGAATATGGCCATAGAGTCAATCCGCGCCTCAACCGAAACCTTGGCCGCGGCCTGCAGTGCTACGGCCAACGATATGATAAAGAACAGTATCTTCCTCATTCTCTAACTTCTCTGTTTGAACAATCCGAGCAGCGACTTCACATAATCCTCGTCCGTCGCGATGCTCACATTATCCACATTGCTCTTGTTAAACGTCTCATGCAATTCCGCCTGACGGCCTGTCCAATAGAGCCTGTGGGCCTGCCGCAGTTTCTTGCTGCTGGTGTCGATATACATCTCCGCCCCTGTCTCGGCGTCCACGACCCTCATCAGTCCCACGTCCGGAAGTTCCTTTGCCCTCCGGTCGTAAACCTGAATGGCCACGACGTCGTGCTTGCGGTTGCATATAGTCAGTGCCTGTGAGAAATCATTTCGCACATAGAAGTCGCTCAACACGAAAACCGTTGCCCGTCGCTTTATCACGTTGGAAAGAAATTCCAGCGGCACCGCCATATCCGTTCCCTTGCTTTCGGGATGGAAATCGAGCATCTCGCGTATTATATATAATATGTGCTTGCGACCTTTCTTCGGCGGAATATATTTCTCTATCTTGTCCGTAAAGAAGATTACGCCGATCTTGTCGTTGTTCTGAATGGCACTGAACGCGAGCGTCGCCGCTATCTCCGTGACCATATCCGACTTCATCTGACGCTGGGTTCCGAAATCAAGCGAGCCGCTGACGTCAATCAGCAGCATCACGGTCAGCTCGCGCTCCTCCTCAAAGACCTTGACATAGGGCCGGTGAAAACGCGCCGTGACATTCCAGTCGATGTCACGCACATCGTCACCGAACTGATATTCGCGCACCTCACTGAACGCCATACCCCTGCCCTTGAAAGCCGAATGATACTGGCCGGCAAAGATATTGGCACTCAGCCGCCGGGTCTTTATCTCGACAGTCCGTACCTTCTTTATGATTTCCTGAGCATCCATCAGGGCACTTCAACCTTATTGATTATCTTGCTTACGATTTCTTCGCTTGTTATGTTACTTGCCTCAGCCTCGTATGTCATGCCGATGCGGTGGCGGAGCACATCATGGGCTACGGCGCGCACATCCTCCGGCACCACATATCCGCGGCGCTTTATGAATGCGTATGCACGTGAAGCCTTGGCCAGATTGATGCTCGCACGCGGGCTGCCGCCGAAAGAGATATAGTTCTTCATGTCCTTCAGGCCATAGCGGTCGGGATAGCGTGTGGCGAAGACGATGTCAGCGATATACTGCTCTATCTTCTCGTCGATATAGACCTCGCGTACAACCGAACGTGCCTTGAGTATTTCTTCCGACGTCGTTACGGGGCGCACTTCCGGCGCGCTGCCGCCGAGATTGCCGCGGATGATCAGCTTCTCCTCCTCCAGCGTGGGATAGTCGATGACAACCTTCAGCATGAAACGGTCTACCTGTGCCTCCGGCAGCGGATAGGTACCCTCCTGCTCTATCGGGTTCTGCGTGGCCATCACGAGGAACGGATTGGGGAGCTGAAACGTCTCACCGCCAATAGTCACCTGCTTCTCCTGCATGGCTTCCAGCAACGCGCTCTGTACCTTAGCCGGAGCGCGGTTGATTTCGTCCGCCAGCACGAAGTTGGCGAACACGGGGCCTTTCTTCACCTGAAACTTCTCGTCTTTCTGAGAATATATCATTGTTCCGAGGACATCCGCTGGAAGCAAGTCAGGAGTGAACTGAACACGGCTGTAATTGGCGTCGACAAGCTGTGACAGCGTCTTTATCGCAAGTGTCTTTGCCAGTCCCGGCACACCTTCCAACAGGATGTGTCCGTCACTGAGCATACCTATAAGTAATGATTCAACCAAATGTTTCTGTCCTACAATAACCCGGTCCATTCCGGCTACGAGATTGGTCACGAACGAACTCTGCTGCTCTATCCGTATGTTAAGTTCCCGAATATCAATAGCTTCTGCCATAAAATGTTCTTTTATACGTTAATCATGTTTCAAATTAGGCGCAAAAATAGTCAATAAATAAGTGAAAGATGAAAATATCAATCTAAATAATATTAAAAAACGGGCACGATGCCCATATTTTAAGAAACTTTTGTGATTACGCCCAGCTATGACCACCATTCCACCACGACAAGTACGACGTAATATCGGTTGCACGCGCCAGTCCGACAATCGTTTCATACACGCAATCACGGCTATTCGGGCTTTTTCCCGAACAGCCGTGATTGCAAATCCGATAAAACATGGATTATCTTCCGGACGGACGTCATATCCGTGAACGGAAAGGTTACTTACGCCTTGCGGCCTTCTTCAGGACCAGCTTCGGAATTTTTATCTGTTGCCCTGCTTTCAGCTTCGCGCCACGTTCCAGTCCGTTGTAAACCTCAACATAGCATTCCATTCCTTCACCAAGCGTGCGCTTGGAAATACGTTCAAGAGTCTCGCCCTGTTTCACTGTCCTTACATCCAAAGTGCCGACAATGCGGTAAGCACCCGTGCGGACCCTGTTGTCCATCGCTTCATATCTCTTATAGTCGACGGGAGCGTCCTCTGCCGGCGTCGCCTTTCCTGACTTGCCCGCAGACTCTTTCCCA
>USFX01000130.1 GCA_900553965.1 uncultured Prevotella sp. | reverse complement strand
GGCGGCCGCCAACAAACCGGACTATAACGTGGCAGTCGATTACTCAGGAGCGGCAAAACCGATGATGCACAAAAAGGGTAAAATCGGATTCGGTTCGTCCAAGTCTTCCGTCGAGATCAAGAACATCACCATCAGCGTGGGCGGGGCAACAACAACTCCTGACCTGAAAGCCGGAGAGACAAGACACGGAGATTGGAGCATCTCGGACGATGGTGTGCTGAGACAAACTGGCAGTTCCGGAAATTCGTTGTATGTCCTGTCCGGCATCGAAAGCAACGACTTTGTGCTGGAATGTGACGTGAAAAGGAACAGCTTCAATGAGGGAGTGTTCATCTTCTACAGTCTGACGGACAACATCAACGAGGCTGTCAGATACAACGTCGGCGGATGGAATTGCGAATTGCTCACGGTCAATCAACTCTACGACGGGCTCGATGTCGGAGCCGTGGGCGTGTCGGCAAAATGTTCGGTCATGCCTGGAGAATGGCATCACGTCAAGCTGATTGTCACTCCGGACCGGAGCCGGCTGGTTCTTGACGGTACCGTGACACTTAACTTCACTCCCAAATCCACCCCGACACAGTTCGTTTCGGCCGGAGTAGACAGCAAGACGGGCGAGCTGATAGTGAAAGTGGTCAACCGTGAAGCCCGGGAATACAGACCGGCCATCGCCATCAACGGACCGGCGAACATGCCTCACGACTGCCTCGTCACTACTCTTGCCGCCGAAGACGACAGAGATGAGAATTCATTTGAGAGCCCCGAAAAAATCCATCCGGAAACAGCTTCCATCCATCTGGACGGCAACAGATTTGCATATACATTCAAGCCGTTCTCATACACCATAATGAGAATAAAGACACAATAATCCCATTCCGACGCCATCTATATTATTCGGCCGTCCAATAAGTTTGTCCTATGACGCGCATCACGGTTTCCGTTGAAATGCTTAGCGCCTAATATCACATACGTACCAAAAATCCCTGCCGCCCGATAGGCACGGGCCGGCAGGAATTTTTGGTCGCTATAACACAGCAACGGATTTCCGTATCTTTTCGAGAATGACAGACAATTTGTTGTCACGGCGTGCCGTCTGCATGTTGTAGTCAGCCTGCAAGCCGAGCCAGATGTTTGCAGCGATATTTGTTGCCGCTTCTATTTTCAATGCCGTGTCGGTAGTTATCGGACGTTTGCCGTTGATTATCTCATTGAAAGCAGTATAAGGCATGCCGATTATTTCGGCGAACTTTTTCTGCGATATACCCCGTGCCTGCAATTCATCTTTAAGCATCTCGCCCGGATGTATGGCCTCAGCACATACAAGTTCATTGGGTGCGTATATTTTCTTTGGTGTCTCCATAATCTTTTTATTGGTAGTGATTGCTGATTTCAAGTAAACGGCATACCGTTATTATCTGCTCATCCATGACTTCCCTTACCGTAAATTCCAAACGATATTTGCGGTTTATACGTATGGACGAAATGCCCTGTTTGTCTCCTTTCAGTCCTTCGTAGTTCAAAGAATTGATATAATAAAGCTGCTCTACGCTCTCGGCACGCTTCAGGAACATCACACATTTGTAATATCCCCTTATCACCTCGGGCTGGTAACGGTGCTTCTTGTCGCTTGTGCGTCCTTGCTCGAATAGCTCACGCAGATAGTCCTTATCGAATTCTATAAACATATAGCCTCTTTTGTCAATGCAAAGATAATACTTTTTTTGAATATTCACAGAAAAAGTGAACTATTCTTATATATTTTCCGGCCTCGGCATGAGCCCTGTCAGGAACTCTGTCACAACACTGACCGTGCATGACGCGGATAAATATCCACTTCATTTATTTGGCAAATAGCCAAATTCTGCGTATCTTTGCATCCGCAACGCGCTTGTGGCGAAATTGGTAGACGCGCCAGACTTAGGATCTGGTGTCTCGCGACGTGTAGGTTCGAGTCCTATCAGGCGCACAAAAATAAAGCCAAGTATCTGAAAAGACACTTGGCTTTTTTATTTTATCCTGGCAAGAGAGGCTCACTTGAATTATCGGGAAATTTATTTTATCCCACGATATACGCTCACTTGAATATCGAGAAGTTGACGCTGCCGTAGACGCGGCGGTCGACAAAGCGTTCGTGAGAGCTGAAGTCGTTGTCCTTGCCGTGTTCAAAGACAAAGACACCGCCGTCGGCCAGAAGGCCTTTATCAAAGATAAGCTGGGGTATCTGGGGCAGTTCCTTCAGCGCGTATGGCGGGTCGGCAAAGATGAAGTCGAACTGCTGGCGGCATGATTTGATGAAGCGGAAGACATCGCCGCGCAAGGGGACGCAGCGGTCGGTTCCGAGTTTTTTGAGACACTGGAGGATGAAAGCATGATGATCACGGTCCTGCTCAACGCTGACGACACGGTCGCAGCCGCGCGACACCAGCTCCAGAGAGATGCTGCCCGTACCGGAAAAGAGGTCGAGGGCGGTCGTGCCGTCAAAATCAATGTAGCCGCTGAGCACATTGAAGATGTTCTCCTTTGCAAAATCCGTCGTCGGACGGGCCTTGAACGAACGCGGCACATCAAAGTGACGCCCTTTATATTCTCCTGTTATTATTCTCATATAGATGTTCTGTTAAGACGGTTCCGTATTGAACGGCAGAATTGCCATCAATCCGGTTCACATGATTTTACACCACTATATCCACACCGCCATAAGATAGTTCCCACGGTCTACACCCCGAAAGGCAACACCGCCATAAGATGATTTCCACGGTCCACACCCCGAAGAACAACGCCGCTCAGCGTCCCTTCACGTAGAACGTCATGAGGTCGTATGGCATGCCCTTTATCTGCGTGACCGGAGCGCGGTTGAAGTCACCCGACGGGTTTATCATATACGCCCGCTGAAGATAACGCCGCAGTTCGCCCAGCATCCATTCCGACTCGGGTATGTCGCCGACGATGTGCATCTCGTCGTGTTCAGGTTTGAGCATCATCTGTTTCCAGACATAAAGAAGATAGTAGAGGGCGTCCTTCTCGTGGGCCACATCGAAGGAATTGCAGTATTTGAAACGGCGCTGGCTGAAGCTGAATATGTCCAGCCGGCGGTCATGGAAATAGCCGTAGAGCTTGCTGCGCGTGCCGACGAAGTTGCGCTGATGGAGATAGCGCCACACCGGCGACATGGCGCACACGAACGTCGCGCCGGGATAGTTGTCGTCGATGACGAGCTTGAGGTCTTTGTTGACCGCGAAGACGGCCACGGCATTGAGGTCGGGAAGAACGTTGTGGAGCACGGTGTCATTGACGTTGCGGCTCATCGAATGGTCATAAAGCATCGTGCTTTCAGCCTCGTTGAACAGATCCGTGGGCACCATCAGCACCGGAGCGTCAATGAAGACGGTCACACGCTGATATTCATGCTGCGGCAGACGGGCCGTCTTGAGTGCCTCGCGCAGGTTGGCAGCCATGGAGATTCCGCTTTTCACCGTGTACGGTTCATACTGTACGGGGCACTCGCCGACGGTCATTTCCACGGTAGAAAATGACAGCGAATAGCGGCTCACTCTGATGACGAGCCTTCGTCTCGACGGAAGTGTATTGTTGTTGGCGGTCTGATCCATTTCTTCGTTATGTTACGGTGATGACTTGAGGAGACTCAAGATAACGCAAACGCCATGAGACACGGGGATGCCTGTACAGAGGCGGATGCTGGTTATCTCATGCAAAGGTAGTGTAATTTGGATGAAGTACAAAATAAAACAGACTAAAACTTGAGCTCATAGTCCACGCTGACGTCCAGCGTATGTTCCGTGAACGCTCCGCGATGGCGGCACCGGCCGTATTCAGCTTTCAGTGAGAAGCCCGCGGGAAACTCCACGCCGACGCCCGCCGTCCACTTGCATATCGCCTCTTCCTCCACTCCGAAGACACCGTCATATCTCACATACGGCGTCAGACCGAGCCCCGTCTCCAGCCCCGTCATCACGTCATAGCCGGCCTCCACGCCCACCGAACGGGCGTCGTCCGCGTCAGTATGTATCATCGACGCCGAGGCCGTCCATCCGCCTTTCTCCAGCTCCGCCTCGGCCACGGCGTATGTCAGTCGGCGGCCGTCGATGAAGTCGGGTGAGCAACTGTGGATATTGCCCCGGTCGGCGCGGCCGCGGAACATACCCGCCCCGACTCTCATTCCCTCCATCGGACTGTAATGAAGCGCAGCCGCCACTCCTATGGCACGGCTGTCCCGCAGCGGTGCGGCACCGTAGAGCAGCGCCGCCACTTCGTACGTCCAGCGTCCGGCCTGTCCGAAGAACGCTCCGCCGGCCTCATGCCACGTCATCGGCATCAGGGCCGCCTCACTGACTGGATCATATATCGTCAGCGCCGGGCCTCCGCTGTTGGTTATTCCGAGCTGGACACCGACCACACCGAGGCGCAGCCCGACAGCCGGCGTCCACGTCTTGGCGACGAAAAGACGGTTGACGGCGAAGTTGTCCCAATGGTCGTTGCACCATTCTCCGTCCTCGTACATGCGTTCATATTCCAGCTCAGCCTCCACCGTCCAGCCACGGCCGAAATCTGCGGCGGCGGCAACGACGGTATGGGGAAAATCCCACCGGTTGCGCTCCGCCCCACTGAAGCGGTGACCGTAGTTTGCCTCGACACTGCCTTCGAGCCGTACGCCGGTCAGCGTGTCGTTGTCAGAAGAGCGAGCGACAGACGTACAGGCCGCAATGACGATGCAGCCCGCAATAACTCTCTTTAAATTCATAAATGCGTATTTGTTTAGGTCTGCAAAGATAAGTATTTACGACCGAAAAAGCGCGCTTATTTATAAGAAGTACAGATAACGCAGAACGATTTACCTACATATTATTAGGCAGTTATGGCTCCCAGCCGTAGCCGTTACCTAAATATTATGATGTCACGTCACAGCGAGCGCGGCTATTATATAACGCAAACGCAAAGACGAAAAAACGCAAGGTTTCATTTCACGCTGTAGCATGAGACTGTATCCCGCATCCCCGCCACGTTTCTCCCACATAAGAACATCCCTCAGAAAAACATATATGTAAACATTCGTCGGCGAAAACACGTGACAAACAAAAATCCCGTTTTAGAACCGTTCCGAGGCTTCAAAAACGCGACGGGACGGCGGCTGTTCTGCCGCGGGGGCCTCCCGGTGTTGCGACGGGGCCCTTACGGCATTGCAACGGCGGCCTTGTTGCAAGACGACAACGGCCCCGTCGCAACACCGGGAGGCCCCCACGGCATGAAAAATCACGCCGTTTTGAGACAAAAAGGACGGTTCGGGACGCTTCAAAATTGCACAGATTGTATCGTGAGCGCATAACGATTTAATTATCAACAGTTTAGTTATGCACACAAAATACTGCGATATTTGCGTGCTTCGGGAAAATATTTCTCAAAGTGCCCCGTTTTGACCGCGTTTCAAGGGCATTTTTGAGGTGTTTTGTCGGTTGTTTTCCGATTCTGTCTCCTTTCCGTTTGGTTTTGGAACAATCATTTCACTGAAACTCCTGAAACTCGTCCATGTGACACCCCGAAAGAACAACGGGCACACACATCACCGGACTTCCGGAGAATCAATCACGCCCGCCGCCGTGACATTCCGCCGTCCGTCTCCTCCCGAAAACGGCAAAGGCGCAGGAACGCCGGACAGTCTGACCTGTTCCGTCGCGTTCCTGCGCCTTTCCGTCCGTACGGGAAACGTCGTCCGCCAGTGCCTTCCGGCTTGACTCCCAAGGGAGTCTGCGGCTCATTTCTTGTCGTAGGCGTGCTGCGGATAGTCGGTCGTATAGTGAAGACCGCGGCACTCCTTCCGCTCGATGGCCCATCGGGTGATGAGATAGGCCACGTTGATCATGTTGCGCAGCTCGCAGATGTCGCGGCTCGCCTTGACGCGCTTGAAGAGCCGTTCGGTCTCTTCGTAGAGCATGTCGAGACGGTCCCATGCGCGATGGAGGCGCAGGTCGCTGCGGACAATGCCGACATAGTTGCTCATTATCTGCGCCACTTCCTTGACGCTCTGCGTTATCAGAATCTTCTCTTCGTTCGTCATCGTTCCCTCGTCGTTCCACTCCGGCACCTTCTCGTTGAAGTCATATTCGTCGACATGGGCCAGCGAGTGGCGCGCCGCCGCGTCGGCGTAGACGACGGCCTCGATGAGCGAATTGCTCGCCAGACGGTTGCCGCCGTGCAGTCCCGTGCAGGAGCACTCGCCGATGGCGTAGAGCCGGTTGATGCTCGACTGGCCGTTGAGGTCGACCTTGATACCGCCGCACATGTAGTGGGCCGCCGGACGGACGGGGATATAGTCGGTCGTGATGTCGATGCCCATCGACTTGCACTTCTGATAGATGTTCGGGAAGTGGCGGCGGGTCTCCTCCGGGTCCTTGTGGGTGACGTCGAGACAGACATGGTCGAGGCCGTGGATTTTCATTTCGTTGTCTATCGCACGGGCCACGATGTCACGCGGAGCGAGCGAAAGGCGCTCGTCATACTTCTCCATGAACGACTCACCCGTCGGCAGACGCAATATGCCGCCGTATCCGCGCATGGCCTCGGTGATGAGAAAGGCCGGATGGGTCTCGCCGGGATGGTAGAGCGCCGTGGGGTGGAACTGTACGAACTCCATGTCGGCCACCGTTCCCTTGGCCCTGTAGACCATGGCCTCGCCGTCGCCCGTGGCAATTACGGGATTCGTCGTCGTCTGATAGACGGCTCCGCATCCACCCGTACACATGAGAGTGACCTTGCTCAGATAAGTGTCTACCTTCTGCGTCTCGGGATTGAGGACGTATGCGCCGTAGCAGTGGATGTACGGTGTGCGCCGCGTCACACGCGCCCCAAGATGGTGCTGGGTGATAATCTCGACGGCAAAGTGGTTCTCCTTCACCTCAATGTCGGGACACGCACGTACCGCGGCCATCAGTCCGCGCTGAATCTCGGCTCCCGTGTCGTCGGCGTGATGGAGAATCCGGAACTCCGAATGACCTCCCTCGCGGTGAAGGTCGAAGGCCCCGTCGCTGCGGCGGTCGAAGTTGACGCCCCACTCCACCAGCTCCCGGATCTGCTCCGGAGCACGGCGGACAACCTGCTCGACGGCTGCACGGTCACTGATATAGTCACCGGCAATCATCGTGTCCTCAATATGTTTGTCGAAATTGTCCACTTCCAGATTGGTCACGGAAGCTACTCCACCCTGTGCAAACGATGTGTTGGCCTCATCGAGCGAGGTCTTGCATATCATACATACCTTACCTTTGTGAGCCCTTGCAATCTTCAAGGCATAGCTCATACCGGCCACTCCCGCGCCGATAATAAGAAAATCATATTTGAATATCATTGCGTTTCAAATTGTGTATTACTGCTGCAAAAGTAGCTAATTTCGCCCACAATAAGCAATCCGCAAGGCGTTTTTTTGCCATTAAACGCTCAACATCACCGTCTTACAACGAAAAAAGCAAAAAAGTGTCGTCCACTTTCCTGCTTTCAGTACCCAGACCCGGGGTCGAACCGGGACGGATTGCTCCACTGGTGTTTGAGACCAGCGCGTCTACCGATTCCGCCATCTGGGCTTGTTTGCGGTTGCAAAGATACACATAAAATCCGAAATGACAAACTTTTGTAGGAAAAACTTATCAGATGCGGGCAAAACTTATCCGTCAGCCGGCAAAATAACACCAAGGCGGAAAGGCCGCCCTATCGAATAACCAAAGGCTTACGGCGAATCCACCACTGACCGCGCGGCTATTCATCATAGGCCCACGGCAAAGTTGCCGG
>USFX01000129.1 GCA_900553965.1 uncultured Prevotella sp. | reverse complement strand
TTTGTAATTGAGCACTATAAAGTTACAACAATTTTCGCTAATCACCAAATTTACAAGTGATTATAATTCATCGAACTCACGTTACATACATAACGGAAAGAAGGTAGTCATCAAATGACGGACCGCGGTCGCAACGGCACGCACGATAACAAAACAAGCCGTCCGGACAGCTGGAAGAACATTATCCATGCTGTCCGGACGGCTTGCTTTGTTACCTTGGATTGCTTCGGGTCAGTATTTCAATCCCATGTTGTAAAGTATGAAGCTGTATATGTCGGCCTGCTCTTCGAGCACCTTTGCCAGCGGCTTGCCACCGCCGTGGCCGGCTTTGGTGTCGATGCGGATGAGCACGGGCGACTCTCCGGCGTGACACTCCTGAAGCGTTGCGGCGAATTTGAACGAATGGGCGGGAACGACGCGGTCGTCGTGGTCGGCCGTGGTCACGAGCGTGGCGGGATAGGACGTGCCGGGACGGAGATTGTGAAGGGGCGAGTACTTATAGAGATACTCAAACATCTCCTTGCTGTCCTCGCTCGTGCCATAGTCGCTGGCCCAGTTCCAGCCGATGGTGAACTTGTGGTAGCGGAGCATGTCCATGACACCAACTTCGGGGACGGCGACACGGAAGAGGTCGGGACGCTGGGTCATACAGGCACCGACGAGCAGTCCGCCGTTGCTGCCGCCGACTATGGCCAGACGGTCGGAGGAGGTGTACCGGTTGGCTATAAGATATTCGGCTGCGGCGATGAAATCGTCGAAAACGTTCTGTTTCCGCATCTTCGTTCCGGCCAGATGCCATTCCTCACCATATTCGCTGCCGCCGCGCAGATTGGCCACTGCATATATTCCGCCGCGCTCAAGGAACGGTATGCGGGAGGAAGAGAAGTAAGGTGTGAGGCTTATATTGAAACCGCCATAGCCATAGAGAAAGACTGGATTGCGGCCGTTGCGCTTCATGCCCTTCTTGTAGGTAATGCTCATCGGCACACGGGTGCCGTCCTTGCTGGTGTAGAACAGCTGTTCGCTGACGTAGTCGGAGAGCCGGAACGACACTTTGGGCGCAGCAAAGAGGGTGCTCTTGTCAGCCTCGATGTCGTAGCTGTAGATGGTCGTCGGCACGGTATAGGAGCTGAAACCGTAGAAACATTCCTTGTCGCCTTTCCTGCCGCTGAAGTTTACGGAACCTATCATCGGCAGCGTCACCTCATGGAGACGGCGGCCATAAAGGTCGTGTACGTAGGCGTGGGACGAGGCATCCTTGGAATAGGTGAGCAAAAGGCGGTCGCCGATGACGTCGGCACTCTCCAGTACGCTCTCGCTCTCAGGCACCATCTCTATCCAGCTGTTGATGCCCGGAGCGGCCAGCGAGGCGGACATGAGGCGGCTGCGTGGTGCGTCCGCGTTGGTCATTATCAGTATCTGATTGCCGATGCTCTCTATCGGATAATAATAGCAGCTCATGTCGGAAGTCATTTGGATGAACTGCGAGTCGGGCTGTTTCAAGTTGCGCACATAGAGATTGTTGCCGGCTCCCTCGCCGCTCTCGGTAAGAAACGCCATCGTCTCTTCTTCGTTGACACTCATATAATAGAAGCGCTTGGGATAGGCTGGGTTCTGATAGAAGAGGATGTCGGCGCTTTGGGGTGTGCCTATCTTGTGATAGTATATCTTGTGGCCCTCATTCACACCGGAGAACTCCGTGCCCTTTGCCAGCGGGGCGTCGTAGGCGCTGTAATAGAAACCGTCGCCATGCCATGCCGCTCCGGAGAACTTGGCCCACTCGATGTGGTCGTCAAGCCGCCGGCCGGTGGCAATATCGATGACATAAAACTCCTGCCAGTCGCTGCCGCTGCGCGAGATGGAATAGGCGGCGTACTTGCCATTATGCGAGAAATATACGCCTTTGAGGGCCACCGTGCCGTCGTCAGAGAGTATGTTGGGGTCAAGGAACACGCGCTGCTCGCCGTCAAGACGGTCCATAGTGTAGAGCACCGACTGGTTTTGCAGTCCGTCGTTGCGATAGATGTAATAGCGGCCGTGACGCTTGAAGGGCGTGCCTATCTTCTCGTAGTCGGCCACTTGCTTCAGGCGTTTGAGGAGTTTGTCGCGGAATGGTATCTTCGCGAGATAGGCGTTTGTAACCTTGTTCTCTGCCTCCACCCAACGGGCTGTGGCCTCACTGGTGTCATTTTCCAGCCAACGGTACGGGTCGGCCACACGGGTTCCGAAATATTCGTCCACGGTGTTGTCTTTAGCCGCTTTAGGATATTCTATCTGCGCCATGACAGTCTGTGATAACGACGCGGCAAACGCCAGCGCCATGATTGTCTTCGTATTCATAATTATTTTATGCCGTTTATCTCTTCTTCCGTCAAACCGGTTGTCACGGAAATCTGCTCCGCCGACATTCCGAATTGCAATAAGGAACGGGCGATGGTGCGCTTCTCCTCAATACGGCCTTGTGCCATACCTTGTGCCATACCTTGTGCCATACCTTGCGCCATACCTTGCGCCATACCTTGCTCTAAGCCTTCTGCCATACCCTTTTCAAGTCCTTTTTCAAATCCCCTGTCAAGTCCCTTCTTTTCTGCCGTTGTCATGATGCTGTACCAATCGCGGTATATCTTCAGGCTTTCCTCATATCCGAGCCGTTCCTGCCGGTTGAACTTGGCTATCTCGGCCACCTCAAAGAGCCGCTGGAACACTTTTTCCTGCAGAGCGGCAGGACGTTCGAAGAGAGTGGCCAGATGTCGGATGGCATAGAGCCACTTGTCAAACAGGGTGACAAGTTCAGACTCCGTCTTCGTGAACTTCGGCATTTCAAGATAGACATACACCAGTTTGTCGTAGAACACCTTGCCGGTCTTTGTATCCACCAGTTTGACCTCATGGTGGAAATACTCCGGATCAGTATCGTCGAAGCAGAAATTGAGAATACCTATCGTATAGACGGTCTTGAGATTATAGTCCCAGCTGTTGCCGCGTATAGCCTGGTCGCGAATCGGGAAAGTCGAATAGAACACGCTGCGGTCTTTGAAAAACTGCTGCTCGGCTTTCTGCATCTCCACAAGAAACTTCTCGCCTTTTTCATTCTCGCAATAGACATCGAACACGGCCTTGCGGTCAAGCTCGCCCGTACCAAGCTGTTCACTGTTGAGATAGGTAAGGTCGCGTATGACCTCCTTCCCATTGAACATAGAATTAAGGAAACTGATGAGCAGGTCCTTGTTGACCTCCGTGCCGAACAGTTTCTTGAACGCGAAATCAGTATAAAAGTTGACGTATCTCTCGTCGAGGTTACCTAATGCCATAATCGTTACGGTTTGATGTATTCTGTGCGGCAAATATACGAAAATAAAGCATTATGGCAAAAGCTACTCTAAAAAAAGAAAAGGGAAAAGCAAAGAATAAGTGGAAGATGTGGGCTTTGTCCGCAAAAGAACCTATTTAAAGCACTATTTACTTATATTAAAAGCACCTGACTTCGTCAATGCGTATTCCAAATATAGAGTATGCAAAGATATCATATTATATCCGTAACCGTGATATGATAAGCAGGTCTTTTATAGATACCTTGATGATATGTTTTTGGACAAAGAAACTGTTATAAGAACTTGCGGGTCAGGAAAAGCTGTTTCCCTGCCCGCAAGTTCTTTATATGTCATATTGTCTGTCGGGTTCACTCCTCGTCGTCTTCGATATCGAAGCCGACGCCGCCGAACGGGCCGTGGCTTGACTGCAGCGGTCAGGAAGAGCCGAATTCGTTTTCGTTCTTGATGATTCCGCCGATACCGAGACTGTTGACGTCGCCTGTTGACGCCGCCAGCAGAGTCATGCCGTCAACCTCGACGACAACTATATTTGGGGCTTGATATGTTTTCTTCATTGTCTGTTTTCTTTGTTAGTTTATTTATTTGATTGACTGCGTCAGTATGTTTGTTTACTGACGTCAGCTTATTTGATCACTACTTTCTTTCCGTTCACGATATAGAGGCCTTTCACCGTATTTGTCACGCGCCGTCCCTGCAGGTCGAAACAACCGTTCCGTGTCTCTTCCGCCTTGACCGTCACTTCGCTTATGCCTGTGGGGTCGTTGCCGTCGAACACGATGGCTATTCCGCGGGCGTCACTTTGCGAAGGTGTCAGCTCTGCGTCAACCCATGCCTTCCCTTCGGGAATCGCGAGTCCTTCGGTCACGTGCGCATAGAGTCCGCTGTTCTTCTTGTATGCCCAGCAGTTGGCCGAGGCTTTGATGCCACTCTTGTATGCGGGGTGCAGCACGCTCACGCCGAGGCCACCGGCAGCAGAATTGAGTCCTATGGCTGTGCGGGAATCTCCAGTAGCGATTTTGTCCGCGTTGGAGAAATTATATGTCGCGCCGGCATCACCCGTCAGCAGGACGGCACATCCGCCGGGAATGTTGCCGGTGGTAATCTCTTTGAACGTGAGCGTCGAACCTGAAGCCGCACTCATATAATATGCTTTCACCTGAGTCTGTCCGTCTACGGCCTCCGGTATCTTCACCGTCCATGCCGGACAATAGGTGGCAAAACCCTTCGCGTCGAGCGTGGCGCTGGCCGTGCGGGTTGTCCAGTCGCTGTTTTCCGGGATGTAGGCTATGCTGTGGATATATGCGTTGCCGGTTTCGGTTGCAGAGATGGTGACAGGTTGTCTTTGGTCAGTGACAGTTATCTTACGGCAGTAGACACTGCCTTGGTTGACGCCAAGAATTGTTGCTGACGTTGAACCAATTTCCAAGTTGAAAGGATATTTGGGCTTGTTGCTTTTTCCCATGATGACCAGATAGCCCGTCGTTGCGGCCGTAAACGAGATTTTTCCGTCAGAGCCGGCTTCAATCTTTATTCGCCCGCTTGTGGCATCCCATGTGAATGGACAATGGGAATGGCCTTTTCGGCATCGGAATTGACAGCCGTCCAGTGAGCAGATGGAAGTAATGTCCTCAGGAGGCAGCGTCGTAGCTAATATAATTGTGATAGTGTTTCTGACAAATAGTATTAGGTCAGATGACGGATGAACCAATAAAGAAAGCTGCAAATGTCATGTTTGCAGCTTTTTTCGGTGGGCCATCTAGGGCTTGAACCTAGGACCTCCAGATTATGAGTCTGTTGCTCTAACCAACTGAGCTAAAAGCCCGATGAATCAGCCTGAAAGGTTTAATTCGGGTGCAAAGATACATTAAATTAATGAAACGGCCAAATGTTTGGGAAAAAATATTTTAGGTGATGACCTCTTCCGGACTTCGCTAAGTGGAGGAGGCTGATGGCGAAGGGAATTGATGCACCCTCAATATGTTGTTTTTCATACGATGTCCCGAAGCGTCGCTTTGCTTCGAGAGGCCACAATGTGACGTCTCTACGATTTTCTTCACTCTCAGCCCATCACCATTGTGGAGGTCTGAAGGGACTTCCACGTGCATTTCTAATGATTCATAATTCATGGTTTGTAATTTAAAATCCTGTTTTTACGCCTGCGAGAAGAGGGACTTTCTGAAATTTTTCCGCCATGGGCGCAAATACCGCAAGCACGCGCGTGTCAAAAATCAGGGTTTTTAGAGGACTAAAAATTACGATTTTTGTAACATCTTCGTTCATAGCCACTTACGGGAGACGGATGTCTCACCGTCCTGCAACGGGATGGCTGATGGTTTGCCGTAAGGGCCTCCCGGCTCTGCAATGGGGGCCTTACGGCGTTGCAACAGCGGCCCCGTTGCACTGCGACAGCGGCCCCGTTGCAGAGGCCCTTACGGCAGAAAAACGATGCTTTTTCCGGTCAAAACCGGGCATCAAAAAAGCGATGAAATCTTCGTTCTGGAAGAGCCGGGAGGGCCTTACGGCACTTTCAGTCCCGTTTTTCGGACCGGAAAATGAGGTGGAAAAGACCCGGAAAGGCCTTGAAAAGGCTTAAAAACAGGCTAAAACGAAAGATTTTCCGGAGACAATTTTGTAAAGAAAAGACGGCTTGTCCTGACCTTCTCCAAAGGCTAATCACTGCACACATCTTTGCCGTTGCTTCCTGATGACGACAAAAATGTGCGCAGAGGGTAGCTTCAAGGTGGGGAGGAAAGATCTGCGGATGAAGATGAGGCGCATTCGGTATATGTTTGTCGGGCTCATCCTGCATTTGACGGTATATCACTTCGAATGCCGGATAACCCATCTTATAGGGTGGGCCTATATCACTCCAACAGCCGTATGAGCTATCTTCATGTGGGCTGACTACAGGCCCCCGGGAAGTCAGGAGAGGGCCTTTATGCAAAAAGAAACTAAATAAATCGGGCGGAACGGCGGCATATAGCCTTTTTTATTTACCTTTGCAACCAGTTCTACAGATGTTTCGTATGGATAATACATCAAACCACCACGACCCGACAGCGTCAGGGCTGGACTCAGCGCAGGTTGAGGAGAGCCGCCTTCGCCACGGAACGAATGTACTCACGCCACCGGAGCGAACGCCGATGTGGCGTCTGTACATAGAAAAGTATAACGATCCGATAATCAAGATATTGCTTGTTGCGGCCGCCGTGTCGCTGGCCCTCGCCTTTGTCGAGGGCGAATTTGCCGAAGCAACAGGTATTTTCCTCGCCATTTTCCTTGCCACGACCGTCGGCTTCTATTTCGAGCGCGACGCCGCCCGGCGTTTCAGCGTGCTCACGTCCATGGACGAGGAGCAGGCCGTCAAGGTCGTCCGTGAAGGCCATGTGACGGAGATTCCGCGCCGTGACGTCGTTGTCGGCGACATCGTCGTGCTGGAGACGGGTGACGAGATTCCGGCCGACGGACAGCTCGTCGAGGCAGTCGACATGGAGACCGACGAGTCGGCGCTGACCGGTGAGCCGATGGCCCGCAAGCGGGTCATTGCGGACGGCGACGTGCGTGACGCTGAGGCGACCTATCCCGAGGACATGATGCTCCGTTCGACCATGGTCATGGGCGGCACGGGGCGCATGAGGGTGACGGCCGTCGGCGACGCCACGGAGATTGGCCGCGTGGCCAGCAAGTCGACGGAGCTGACCGGTGTGAAGACTCCGCTGAACCGCCAGCTCGACCGTCTGGCCGCCATGATCAGCAAGGTCGGAACGGGAGTGGCCGTCACGGCGTTCGTCGTCTTCCTCGGCCATGACATATTGCCCCAGCCGCTGTGGCAGACGGACAACTACGTGGAGATGGCCTCGACCGTGCTCCGCTATTTCATGATGGCCGTGACGCTCATCGTCATGGCCGTGCCCGAGGGACTTCCTATGGCCGTGACGCTGGCCCTGGCGCTGAACATGCGCCGGATGCTGAAGACGAACAATCTGGTGCGGAAGCTGCACGCCTGTGAGACGATGGGCGCCGTGACCGTGATATGCACCGACAAGACCGGCACGCTGACGCAGAACCGGATGACCGTGAGGGAAATCGTATGTCCTCTATACGCATCTCCTGAAGAAAATCAGGACGGAAGCCAGCGGGAAACTCAGTCTCTCCCCCTTGGGGGAGTCGGAGGGGGCCGGAGAAAGCCGTGGCTTCTTGGGCTTCATTTCGCCCTCAACACCACGGCCGAGCTCGACGGCGACAGCGGCATAGGCAATCCTACGGAGGTAGCCCTGCTGCGCTATCTGGCCACTCAGGGCGAGGACTACGCGGCGATGCGCCGGGCTGCTACGGTTGTTGAGCGCATACCGTTCAGCACGGAGAGAAAATATATGGCGACGCTCTGCGACACGGCCGACGGCCGGATGCTGTTCGTCAAGGGCGCGCCGGAGATTGTCATGGCCCGCTGCGACATGGCGGACGAAGAGCGCCGGCGGATGGAGAGCGTGCTGGCCGGATGGCAGTCTCAGGCCATGCGTACGCTGGCTTTCGCCTGTCGGCCGGCCGATACGGCCGATGTCGCCCACCTCATGCTTCAGGCCGTCGCGGCCATCAGCGACCCGTTGCGGCCGGAAGTGGCTGCGGCCGTCAGCAG
>USFX01000128.1 GCA_900553965.1 uncultured Prevotella sp. | reverse complement strand
GCACCCATAATTGGCGAATTTGAAAATCAATATTGAACACCTTATCTTTTAGGTCACATTAATAATTGGCGCATTTTTTATTCAATTTTGGATACCCTATTTTTTGCGTCTTTGCGTTTGCTTGAAACTAACTTTGCTTTTGTCTGAAACCAACTTTGTGTTTTCCTGAAACTAACTTTGCTTTTATCTGAAACCAACTTGTGTTTGCCTGAAACTAACTTTGCTTTTATCTGAAACCAACTTGTGTTTGCTTGAAACTAACTTTGCTTTTGTCTGAAACTAACTTCGCTTTTGTCTGAAACCAACCTTGTGTTTTCCTGAAACTAACTTTGCTTTTATCTGAAACCAACTTTGTGTTTTCCTGAAACTAACTTCGCTTTTGCCTAAAACCAACTTTGCTTTTTCCTGAAACCAACTTTGCGTTTTCCTGACCCGAACATCGGCGTCCTGTTCATCGGTCGGCCTACGAACTTTGTCCGCCGTTTCACATACTTTTATTGCCTAAAGTCCGTTATTTCAATAGTGCAAACGTTTGCGCTATAAAAATCATTATATAAACCAGCGAAAAGTGGCATGTTATCATAATATTTAATAATTTTGCCACCGTAGTCAATGCCTTTGTCTATGAGCAAGATAATGCCTAAAACAATGAAAGATATCGCCCGCGACCTCGGCGTATCAATATCCACGGTGAGCAGAGCCCTGAAGGACAGTCCGTCAATCAGTTCTGTGCAGAAGGAACGCATACAGCAGTATGCGCGGGAGTACAACTTCTGCCCTAATATGATAGGTGAGGCGTTGCGGTACAGCCGGGTGAAGCCGATGAAGGTGATTGGAGTGATTCTGCCCGAGATGGTCCACTATTTCTTCATGTCCGTCCTCTCAGGCATCGAGGAGGAGGCCCGTTCGCGCGGCTACAGCGTGATGGTGGCGCAGAGCAACGAGCGTTATGACAGGGAAGTGGACATCTGCAACGACTTCTACAAGAACAAAGTGTGCGGAATCATCGTCTCTCAGGCCAAGGACACCAAGCAGTATGACCATTTCCAGAAGCTGATGGCCAACGGCATACCGCTGGTCTTCTACGACCGTATATGCACGGGGATAAACTGTTCGCGGGTGGTCGTCGACGACTACATGGGAGCCTATACGGCCGTCTCGCACCTGATAGAGTCCGGTTGCCGGCGCATCGCCTTCTACGGGTCGCCGATGAACATGGAGATTTCAAAGAACAGATATAACGGCTATCATGACGCGCTCGTCAAATATGGGCTGAAGGAAAACCCCGACTGGGTGAGACTATGTGACAACCGCACTGAAGCCGAAGCCGTTACCCCCCCCATTTTGTCAAGAAAACCTTATCCGGACGCGTTCTTCGCCATCAACGACGACACGGCAATCGGCATACTCTATACGGCGAAGCACATGGGATTCCGTGTGCCGGACGACATCAGCATCTGCGGCTTCACCAACGGCGACCGCTCAAAGGCCTGCGACCCGTTGCTCACGACCGTGGACCAGCGGGGCACGTCGGTGGGAAAGAAGGCGGCCGAGATTCTGATAGGACTGGTGGAAGGCTCCCTCCCGATGGGCAAGACGGTTCATGGAATGGTGAGGACAAGCCTGGTGATAAGAGGCACGACGCGGTGACCGATGGCTGGAGATATGATTTAAGGAGATAGATGGAGATATGATTTAAGGAGGTAGATGGAGATAAAAGGAGATAGATGGAGATAAAGGACGCATGTCCTGACGCTTGAGCCCACGGCTTTCTGTCTTCATGTGGCTTCAGGAGGGAGCGGGGCTAACACCTCCTCTTCTGCTGCCTCGGATGAACTGACCTAAAACAATAATAAAAAAAGAATATATAACGATGATGAAACTAAAACCTGATCTTTCATTCTGGAAACTCTGGAACCTGAGCTTCGGCTTCTTCGGAGTGCAGATAGCCTATGCTCTTCAGAGCGCGAACATCTCGCGCATCTTCGCGACCTTGGGGGCTGACCCTCACGACCTGAGTTACTTCTGGATTCTCCCTCCGCTGATGGGAATCCTCGTCCAGCCCATCGTCGGCACGCTGAGCGACAGGACATGGTGCCGCTACGGTCGCCGCATACCTTATTTATTTATAGGTGCGGTGCTGGCCGTGCTGGTGATGTGTCTCCTGCCCAATGCCGGCTCGCTGGGACTCGCCGTCAGCGGGGCCATGCTCTTCGGGCTCATCGCCCTGATGTTCCTCGACACGAGCATCAACATGGCCATGCAGCCGTTCAAGATGCTGGTGGGTGACATGGTGAACGAGAAGCAGAAGGCAAAGGCCTACGCCATACAGAGCTTTCTCTGCAATGCCGGTTCCGTGGTCGGCTATGTCTTTCCGTTCTTCTTCACCTTCATCGGTATCAGGAACGTGGCGGACAAAGGCGTCGTGCCCGACTCCGTGATATGGTCGTTCTACATCGGTGCGGCCATCCTCATCCTGTGCGTCATCTATACGGCGGTGAACGTGAAGGAATGGAATCCGAAGGAATATGCCGTCTATAACGGACAAAGTGAGGAAGTTAAGAGCGACGCGGCGGAAGACCGTGGCGACTGGCTCACCCTGCTCCGCAAGGCTCCATCGACGTTCTGGAAGGTCGGCGTGGTCCAGTTCTTCTGCTGGGCGGCGTTCCTCTATCTCTGGAACTATTCGACGGGCGCCATCGCCGAGACCGTGTGGAACACGACCGACCCCAGCTCGGAACCGTTTCAGGAGGCCGGCAACTGGGTCGGCATCCTCTTTGCCGTCCAGGCTATCGGCAGCGTGGCGTGGGCCGTGGTGCTGCCGATGTTCCGGAACACCAAGGTGGCCTATGCTCTCAGTCTTGTCATCGGCGGTGCGGGCTTCGTCATGATACCGTTCCTTCATGACCAGTATCTTCAGATCATTCCGTTCCTCATGATAGGTGCCGGATGGGCGGCCATGCTGGCCATGCCGTTCACCTTTGTCACCAACGCCCTTCAGGGCTACGGACACATGGGAGCCTATTTGGGACTGTTCAACGGAACCATCTGCATACCTCAGATCGTGGCTGCCGTCTGTGGAG
Source organism: uncultured Prevotella sp. (assembly GCA_900553965.1). Lineage (GTDB taxonomy): Bacteria > Bacteroidota > Bacteroidia > Bacteroidales > Bacteroidaceae > Prevotella. Next base: position 4,957 of record USFX01000128.1, on the reverse strand, counting down.
GCGGAATCCTCACCGTCGTCGGTTCTCACCAGAGCAACATGATGATCGTGGCTGGCGTCCTGATGCTATGCGGTTCGCTGGCGGTGGCCGGCATCAGGAAGAAATAGCCGTGGCAAGTGTTTCCGATGAATTAAGCAAAGCTGATTAAGAACTATGTGAGCCGGCCGGAATGACGCCGGCCACTGACTAAAAACGTAGAAAGGATATGATAATTCAATTCAACATTGACTATAGGACGGCTTTCGGTGAGAGCCTCGTCTTGAATATATGGGAGGGTGACAGCCTGACGAAGTGTCACATGCAGACAAGTGACGGAACGCGATGGAGCCACACCATGGCGGTGAAGGCTCCGCAGAAGTCCTATTCTTATTATTACAGCGTCATGCGTGACGGGAATGTCAGCAAGTGCGAGTGGACGCTCATCATGCACCGGCTGGACATCTCCGCCGGCCGCGCAGAGACATATACGGTTTATGACAGGTGGCAGTCGATGCCCGAGGACGCCTATCTCTACAGTAGCGCCTTCACTGACTGTATCAACCATCAGCAGCCCGCGGCGGTGCCGTCCTCACGCTTTGCCCGTACCGTGCGCCTTCAGGTGAGGGCGCCGCAGCTGAAAGACGGCGAGCGGCTGATCGTCGCCGGTTCCGGCAAGATGCTGGGAGACTGGAGCGTGGCCAAGGCCGTCAGGATGACGCAGCATGACTACAACGAGTGGACGGCCGACATCGACGCCGGAGCGCTGGACGGCGGACGCATGGAGTTCAAGTTTGTGGCCGTCGGCGGAAAGTCATCCGGAGGCGGACGTTGGGAGACGTGTCAGAACCGCACGGTCTGTCTGCCGCAGATGAAGGACGGCGACGTGGTCGTCTACAGTCTGGATCAGGCCTTCTTCACCCATTGCAACCGCAAGCTGGCCGGAACGCTGGTGCCGGTGTTCTCGCTGAGAAGCGCCCGGAGTGCCGGCATCGGTGACTTCGGAGACCTGAAGACGATGATTGACTATGTGGAGAAGACCGGCCAGAAGGTTCTCCAGCTGCTGCCCGTCAACGACACCACCATCACCCATACGTGGACGGATTCCTATCCCTACAGCTGCATCAGCATCTTCGCCCTGCATCCGCAGTATGCCGACCTGCGTGCGCTGCCGGAGCTGAAGGACGACGGAGAGCGTGCCGCGGCGGAGAAGACGATGGCCGAGCTGAACGCGCTGCCGCAGATAGACTACGAGCGCGTCAACGGCTTCAAGGTGGAATATATGCACAAGGTATTTGAACAGGAAGGTGAAAAGATTATAAAGAGTGCCGGATTCAAGGCTTTTTTTCAGGAAACAAAACAGTGGCTCGTGCCATACGGACAGTATTGTAAGTTGAGAGACGCGTATGGCACGGCCGATTTTTCACGCTGGCCCGACCACAACACGTGGAACGAGGACGACCGGAAGGAACTCAGCTCCCCACGGTGTAAGGCATACAGGGAGGTGGCGTTCTACTACTTCATGCAGTATGTGCTCAACACGCAGATGAAGGACGCCCACGACTATGCCCGTCAGAAGGGAGTCGTTCTGAAGGGCGACATACCCATCGGGGTCAACCGCTACGGCTGCGACGTGCGGATGGAGCCGAAATACTTCAACCTCAACGGACAGGCCGGAGCTCCGCCTGATGACTTCTCCGTCAACGGTCAGAACTGGGGCTTCCCCACCTACAACTGGGACGAGATGCTGAAGGACGGCTGCGCCTGGTGGGTGCGCCGCTTCCAGAACATGTCGAAGTTCTTCGATGCCTACCGCATTGACCACGTGCTGGGCTTTTTCCGCATCTGGGAGATACCGGTTGACGCCGTCCACGGACTGCTGGGGCAATTCTCGCCGGCGTTGGGCATGACCCGCGAGGAGATTGCGGCATACGGACTGAACTTCCAGGAGGAGCGCTTCACCAGGCCGTTCATAACCGACTGGGTGCTCGACCGCGTGTTCCATGAGCGTGCGGCGGAAGTGCGGGAGAAGTATCTCGACCGTCTGGACGGCGAGCGCTACGCCATGAAGCCGGAGGTGGACACGCAGAGGAAGGTCGAGGCTCTATTTGCCGATGTCACCGAAGAGAAGGAGCTGTGGCTCAGGGACGGACTCTATGCCCTTATCAGCGACGTGCTCTTCGTGCGTGACCGTCAGAACGCGAATCTGTTCCACCCGCGTATCTCGGCGCAGCTCGACTTCATCTACGAGTCGCTCTACGACAACGACAAGTTCGCGTTCAACAGACTGTATAACGACTATTTCTACCGCCGCAACAATCAGTTCTGGTATCGGGAGGCAATGAAGAAGATGCCAAAGCTGGTTGAGGCCACGCGCATGCTGGTATGTGCCGAAGACTTGGGCATGGTGCCCGACTGCGTGCCGTGGGTGATGGGCGAGCTGAAGATATTGAGTCTTGAGCTTCAGAGCATGCCGAAGGACCCGAAGGTGAGGTTCGGACATCTGAGCGCCAATCCCTACCGTTCCGTGTGCACCATCTCCAGCCATGACATGCCGACGCTACGGCAGTGGTGGGACGAGGACCGTGAGCGCACGCAGGACTACTACAACAGCATGCTCCACCGTCAGGGCGGGGCTCCCCATCCGCTGCCCGACTGGCTGGCAAAGGACATCATCTACCGTCATCTCACCTCGCCGTCGATGCTCTGCATCCTGAGCATACAGGACTGGCTGGCCATCAGCGGCAGACTCCGCCTGGAGGATGCCAACGCCGAGCGCATCAACATCCCGGCCAATCCCCGCCACTACTGGCGCTACAGGATGCACCTCAACATCGAGGACATGATGGCCGACAACGAATTCATGGCGGAGATGAAGGACTTGATCTCGCAGTCAGGGAGAAAGTGAAGTGAAACAAAAAAACATAGTGTATGCCAATGAAAAAGAAATCAGCTGTGATGACGCTTGCGCTGCTGCCCATGATGGCAATGGCGCAGAGCGTGACATCTCCAAACGGTAATGTCGAGGTCAGGTTTTCCCTGACAGGTAACGGTCGCCCCACATACGAGATGAGCTACAAGGGCAAGACGGTGTGCAAGCCGTCGCATCTCGGTCTGGAGCTGGCCAAGGACAAGCATGCGTCGAAAGGGATGGACGAGACCGACCTGATGGACGGATTCAAGGAGACCGGCTCGAAGACGTCGTCGTTCGACGAGACGTGGAAGCCGGTATGGGGCGAGACGGCCACCATCCGCAACAACTACAACGAGCTGGAGGTGAATCTCAGCCAGCCTTCCACAAAGCGCGACATCACCATCCGTTTCCGTGTCTACGACTACGGCATGGGCTTGCGTTATGAGTTTCCCCAGCAGAACGAGCTCAACTACTTCGTCATAAAGGAGGAGCACACGCAGTTTGCCATGGCCGGCGACCATACGGCATACTGGATTCCCGGTGACTATGACACTCAGGAGTATGAGTATCAGATCACTCCGATGACGGGAATCCGCGAGGTCATCAGCAAGAACCGCGAGGCTTACAAGAGCAACTCCTCAACGATGGTGTTTTCTGACACGGGTGTGCAGACTTCCCTGCAGCTGAAGAGCGCCGACGGTCTGTACATCAACATCCACGAGGCTGCCTGTCTGGACTATCCGACGATGCACCTCAACCTCGATGAGAAGACGCTGACCTTCGAGTCGTGGCTGACACCGGATGCCGTGGGCCGGAAGGGGTTCATACAGACGCCGTTCAACACCCCGTGGCGTACGGTCATGGTCAGCGACGACGCCCGCGACATGCTGGCCTGCAAGCTGACGCTGAACCTCAACGAGCCTTGCAAGATTGAGGACACGTCGTGGATTCATCCCACCAAATACTGCGGTGTGTGGTGGAACATGATTGTTGGAACGAAGAGCTGGGCCTACACCAATGACTATCCTTCGGTGCGTCTGGGCGTCACCGACTACAGCAAGTGCAAGCCCAACGGCATTCACGGCGCAACCAACGAGGAGGTGAAGCGCTATATCGACTTCGCTGCCAAGAACGGCTTGCAGGAGGTGCTGGTGGAAGGCTGGAACGAAGGTTGGGAAGACTGGTTCGGCCATCAGAAGCTCGACGTATTCGATTTCGTCACGCCTTATCCCGACTTCGACATCAAGATGCTCAACGACTATGCCCACTCGAAGGGTGTGAAGCTGATGATGCACCATGAGACCTCCGCCGCCATAATGAACTATGAGCGTCATCTGGAGGATGCCTTCAACCTGATGAACAAGTATGGCTATGACGCCGTGAAGACGGGTTATGTCGGTGACATCATCCCGCGCGGCGAATATCACTACAGCCAGCTCAGCAACAACCACTATCAGCGTGTCATCGAGACGGCGGCGAAGCACCGTATCATGGTCAACGCCCATGAGGCGACACGTCCCACCGGCATCTGCCGCACATGGCCGAACCTCGTGGGCAACGAGAGTGCCCGCGGCACGGAGTATGAGGCTTTCGGCGGCAGCGTTCCCTATCACACGGTCATGCTTCCGTTCACTCGTCTGCAGGGCGGTCCGATGGACTATACGCCGGGCATCTTCGAGACCCAGCTCTCGGCGTGGAGCAAGAACACAAGCTACGTCCACACGACGCTTTGCGGTCAGCTGGCGCTCTATCTCGTCATGTACAGTCCGCTTCAGATGGCGGCCGACCTGCCGGAGCATTATGAGAAGTACGACGATGCCTTCCAGTTCATACGCGACGTGGCTTGCGACTGGGACGACTCGAAGTATATAGAGGCCGAGCCGGCTAAATATATCACCGTGGCCCGCAAGGCAAAGGGAACCGACGACTGGTTTGTCGGCGGCAAGACTGACGGGGAGGAGCATCTGGCCGTTGTGAAGCTCGACTTCCTCGACAAGGGCAGGAAGTATGAGTGTGCCATCTATCAGGATGCGGCCGACGCCGACTACGAGAAGAATCCAAAGGCTT
>USFX01000127.1 GCA_900553965.1 uncultured Prevotella sp. | reverse complement strand
GTTCTCGCCGGGCAGGCGGCCGGAGATGGCTTTGAGCACGGTCAGGCCGCCCATGCCGGAATCAAAGATGCCGATGGGTCCGGGGGAACAGGAAAGACTTTTCATTAGATATGCTAAGATATGCTAAGGTTACGTGTTGCGTTGTTCGTTATGCTTGTTATGAGCGGGAAAACAGAGCGCGTGACGTGCCGCATGGCCACTTAACGAAGCCGTTCGGCGGCTATCAGACCGATGTTCTCACCCTGTGATGGACTGATGAAAGGACAGGCGTTGCCGTCGGTGTTGATGATGAAGGCATAGCCGCGCTCCTCGCCTATAGTGCGCAACAGGCTGTTGATGCGGGCATGAAGCGGTGCGAGCAGGTCGCGCTCTGCCTCAATGAGCAACCGGCGGCTCTCCTCGCGGAAAAGAATGTTGCGGTCGAGAAGTTCCTGCAATTCGCTCTGACGTTTCTGGAGAATGGTCTGCGGAAAGTCGCGCTGACCTTCGAGAAACTCTTCATACTTCTTGTTGAAGTCGCTTTCCACGCGCTTGGCTTCCGCCTCATACTTGGCCTTCAGCTCGTCCAGCTGGCGCATGGCCGTGGCGTATGCCGGCATGGCGTGGAGCACGGAGTCATAGCTGAGGTATCCGAAAGTCAGATGCTGCTGTTGCGGCATCTGTCCGGCATCGGCTGCACCCGGTTCCGCGCCTTGTCCTGCGGCCGTGACGGTGGCCGGCGTGACCGGTTTCTTTGCCGTGACGGAGATCTGGGCTTCGGCCGGAATGGCTGTGATGGCGAGGCTGACAAAGAGAACCGTCAGCGCTTTCATTATGCCATCAGGGCTGAGACGGCGGCTTGCGGCCTTTGCCGTGGCGGAATTGCGTGAGATGAGAACCGACTTTTTCATGTTTGTGGTATTTGTTTGTTGTCTGCTTATAGCCTGCTGTTGCAACTTCATGAGGCAAGGACAAAAAATAAGTGAGAGTGCGCCGGACGCGCAGAACGCTTCCGGCAGACTCTCACTTATGTTGTCTCTGATTATTTCAGACCGAGTTTGGCTTTCACTTCAGCCGTCACGTCGGTGCTGAGGGTCGTGCTGATGTAAGGCACACCGCCGGCAATGTCCATGATGTAGACATATCCGCCGGCCTGACCGACCTGCTTGATGGCGTCAACGACCTTTGTCGTGATGGCCTGCATCTTCTCCTGCTGTGCCTTGCCGAGAGCCTGCTGGTTGTCCTGATAGCTCTGCTGTATCTTCTGATACATCTCCTGAAGCTCCTGCTCGCGGCGCTGTTTGATGTTCTCGGGCAGTGTGGACTGCTCTTTCTCGTATGCCTGTGACTTCTTGGTCAGCTCTTCCTGCATACTCTTCAGGTCGTCGTCATACTGCTTTGCCAATGCTTCAATCTCGGTTCTTGCCTTTGTGTATTCCGGCATTACCTGAATGATGTCCTGTGCGTTCACGTGTCCGAACTTCTGGGCGAATACCGCCATTGGTGCACACATGAAAAGCATTAAAAGTAATTTCTTCATTGTCGTTATTGTTTTTAGTTTATATTATTTCATTCTTCATTAATTCGCGTATCCCAGCTTCTGCAGCACTTCGTTGCTAATGTCTATCTTCGGGCTTCCGAAGATGATGCCGCTGTCGCTTGCCCGGTCAAGGATGAGCTGATAGCCGCGCAGGTCTGCGATGTCCTTGACGGCGTTGTATATCTCTTCCTGAATCGGTGTCATGAGGCTTGTGCGTTTCTTGAACAGCTCGCCGTCCGGTCCGAAGTATTTCTTCTTCATGTCGGCGGCGGCCTTCTCTTTCTCCATTATTGCGTCCTGACGGGCTTTCTTCTGCTCCTGAGAGAGGAAGACAACTTCGTTCTGATAGTTCTTATACATCGTCTGGGCTTCCGTTGAGATAGCCTCCACTTCCGCCTGCCATTTCTTTGAAACCTGATTGAGCTGCTCGTTGGCACGCTCGTATGCCGGAATGTTCTTCAATATATATTCCATATCCAGCAGAGCGAACTTCTGAGCCGACATATTCAACGAAAAGACGGCGAAAAGACAGAATAACAAAAGTCTCATATCTCTTTTAACTTTAAACATTAAACTTGTAACTTTAGGCCCAAGGGCTTCGTTCCTCACTCTCTATTCTTCATTCTTCGTTCTTCATTCAAGAGCATCAGAACTCCTGTCCGAGGATGAAGTGGAACTGGCTTCCGCCCTTCTGGCCTGTATACTGAACGGTGTCGAAACCGTAGGCCCAGTCAATACCCATCAGGCCGACCATCGGGAGGAAGATGCGCACACCGGCACCGGCGGAGCGCTTCATGTCAAACGGAGAGAACTTCTTTGTCTCGCTCCAGGCGTTTCCTCCTTCGAGGAAGGCAAGGCCGTAGATAGTCGTATTGCCAAGCATGAACGGATAGCGTATCTCGGCCGTGAAGCGGTCGTAGGCATAGCCGGGAGCCGCATACGGAGTGAGCGAGCCGTTGTCGTAACCGCGCAGACCGATGGTCTCCTGGGCGTAACCGGTCGAATAGCCGCTCATACCGTCACCGCCGACATAGAAAGTCTCGAAAGGTGACTTCTTGTACTTGTTGAACGAGCCGAGCAGACCGAACTCCACGCGGGTCATGAGCACGAAGCACTTCTGGGCATTGGTGAGCGGTGTGAACGTGCGGAACTTGAACTTCCACTTGTGATATTCAATCCATCGGTACTTATCCTGCTGCTCCTGGTCAAACGTAGCCGAGGTCCCGTCAGTGGCCAGATGCTCGTAGTCCTTATTGTCAAAGGCCGACCATGGCGGGGTGATGGTCAGTGAGGCCATGAACTCGGAGCCGCGGCGCGGAAATAGCTGGTTGTCCGTGCTCACGCGTGACAGCGTGATGCCGAGGTTGATGTTGTTGCAGTTTCCGTTCGAGATGAGGAAGTAGCGCCAGTCGCGCAGCATATATCTCGTGTAGGCGAGCGAGAGGGAGAGCTGGAAATAGTCGTCCGGCCAGCGCAGACGCTTGCCCCATCCGATTGAGGCGCCGAGCATCTGGACATACTTGTCGTCGTCGAGATAGCTCTCATAGTTGTTGTAGTAGCCGTTGTAACTGCCGTAGCCGCCGTAGTAGCTGTAGTAGTTGTTCATCCAGCTGTTGTTGTAGTAGTTGCTGTTCACGTCCGTCTGCTTTGAGTAGAACAGACCGACGTTGAAGGCGTTGGGGCGCTTGCCGTTGAACCACGGCGCCGAATAGCTGATGCTGTACGACTGATAATACTGGGCGTTGGTCTGTGCGCTCAGTGCCAGCTGCTCACCGTCTCCGATGGGCATGATGCCGCGGTGCATCTTGTTGCGTCCGAAGAGGTTGCGCATGGAGAAGTTGTTGAGCTTCAGCGAGATCCGTCCAATGACACCGGTCTGTCCCCATCCCAGCGAGAACTCCACCTGATCGTTCGACTTCTGCTCCAGCTCCCAGTTGATGTCCACGGTTCCGTCTTCCTGATTGGGCTTGATGTCGGGGTTGACCTTCTCCGGGTCAAAGAATCCCATCGACGCAATCTCACGTGCCGAGCGCATCAGCGCTTCCTTGGAGAAGAGGTCGCCCGGCTTGGTGTGCAGCTCACGGCGCACGACTTCCTCGTAGAGGCGGTCGTTTCCGTAGACGCGCACGTTGCTGATGTGTGCCTGCGGTCCTTCGGTGATGCGCATCTCAAGGTCGATGGAGTCGCCGACGATGTTGACCTCGGTCGGATCGAGGCGGTAGAAGAGATAGCCGTTGTTCCAATAGTAGTTTCCGACGGCGTCCTCGTCTTCCGACAGACGCTTGTTCATCTTCTTCATGTCATAGACGTCGCCCTTCTTCATGCGGAGCAGGTTGTCCAGATATGTTGTCGGGGCCACGGTGTTGCCCACCCACGTGATGTTCCTAAGATAGTATTTCTGTCCCTCGTCCACTTTTACATAGACGTTGACGTGCTTCTCGTCCACGGTCCAGACACTGTCCTCGACGATGTACATGTCGCGGTAGCCCAGCTCGTTATACTTGTCGATGAGGTTCTGCTTGTCCTTCTTATAGCGTTCCTCGGTGAATTTCTTCGACTTCAGGAACGACGACAGCTTGCCGGCCTCGTGGGTCTTGGCGAACGCGCCTTTGCGGAAGAGCCCGCCCTTTATCTTTGAGGTCTTCAGGTTCTCGTTGCCTTCGATGATGATGCGGCGCACCTTCATCTTGGCCTTCTTGTCGATGTTGACGTCGAGGATGACCTGGTTGTTGCCCGTCACGTCGTCGCGCTGTAGGATTTCTATCTCGGCGTTCTTATATCCTTTCTCGTCGAAATACTTCTTTGCGAGAATCTTGGCTCTGTCGATCATGTTCGGCGTTATCTGGCTGCCCTTCATGATGCCGAGCTTGGCCTCCATGTCCTCGCGTTCCGACTTCTTCAGACCGTTGTAGTTGATGGTGCTCACGCGCGGTCTCAGGGCCAGGTTGACGCAGAGATAGATCTTCGAGCCCACGATGGAGTCGGCCGTGATGGAGACTTGAGAGAAGAGTCCGTGCTTCCAGTAGCGGCGCACGGCCTCGGTAATCTCATTGCCGGGCACACTGATCTGCTGTCCCACTTCCAATCCCGAGAGACTTGTGAGCACATAGTCCTCATATCCCTCGACGCCTTTTGTGGTCAGGCCGCCTATTTCGCACACTCTCGGCGTGCCGGCATAAGAGATGTCCGGATTGACAATCTTTTCCTGTGCCTTCACCTGAGTTGCGAGGACCGGTGCCACCGCAAGCAACATGAATACCTTATTAATATATCTCATTTATTATCTACTTGAATGCTTTGCTATATAATATATATAATGTGTATATACAGTCTCAGTCCTGCGGTGGGCTCAGCGTCCCTTCTCTATCTGCTCGCCGGTCTTGCCGAAGCGTCTCTGCCGTCCCTGATAGCTGACGATGGCCTTGCGGAGGGCCTCCTCGTCGAAGTCCGGCCAGAACGTGTCGCAGAAATAGAGTTCGGAGTAGGCAATCTGCCACAGGAGATAATTGGATATGCGCAGCTCGCCGCCGGTGCGTATGAGCAGTTCCGGGTCGGGCATGAAACACGTCTGCATGTGTTCAGCCACGGTCTCCTCCGTGATGTCGGCGGCAGCGATGCGTCCATCCCTGACATCCTCAGCGATGCGTCGCGCGGCCTCCGTTATCTCCCACTTCGACGAATAGCTCAGCGCCACGACCATCGTCATCGCCGAGTTGGCCGCGGTGCGCTCTTCCGTCTCACGTCCTCCGGCAGCCGGCCGGTGTCGCCGATGACGCGGAAGCGCACGTTGTTCTTCATGAATATCTCGTCCTCAAGCGACGACAGTACGAGCCCCATCAGGGCCGACACCTCATCCGCCGGGCGGTTCCAGTTCTCGGTCGAGAATGTATATAATGTGAGATACTTCACGCCAAGCCGCGTACTTTCCGACGTAATGCGCCTCACGGCCTCCACTCCTGCCTGATGTCCGTAGCTGCGTTTCTGTCCGCGTTCGGCCGCCCATCGTCCGTTGCCATCCATGATGATGGCGATGTGGCGCGGTATGCGTTCCATATCCAGTTGGTCTGTCATTGTCTCAGTCCCTATCGTTATTACATATTTTACACTTTGCCATAATATCGTATGTCACCGAGAGCTGCAGCACGCTGTAGCAATCGGTGTTCTTGAACATACCCTTGCTCGGTATGCCGTAGGGGTCGGCCACGCCGTCGAGCTTGTCGCTCATGGAGAACCGCATGGCCCATTCCAGCCCTACGTTCACCCTCGTGCCCGCCTTATATTTCACTCCGATACCAATCGGCATATTTCCCGTGACCACACTCCCGCCGTCCGTCTTGGCGTAGGTCAGTCCCAGTCCAAGGGCGACATACGGCGTGAAGCGTTGTGCGCCACGGTATTCACGGCCCGTGCCGTAAGGCCAGAAGTTATATTCAAACCTCACGCCCGCGTCGACAATCTTGCTGCTGAACGCAACCGTCGTGTCGCTATAGGCCGGATACCACGTCGGCGTACCGTCAGACGAGCCTTTCAGCTGGCCGTAGCCGATGTTCATGGCCAATCCCATGCGCGGGTTGAACCTGTATCGGGCCAGCACCGTCCCCATCGCCTGCATGTTCTTCGTCAGCGAGCTGTTGAAGTCGCCCTGATAGGCGACAAGCCCGATGCCTCCGCCTATCTCCATCCTGTACTCAGGGTCTTCCTGAGCCCGTGCCGTGAAGACAGACAGCAGAAGCGTGACGATGACAAGCGCGCGTCTCATGCCGGTTCCGTTTTTTCTTATTCCGTTACGTCCATCCGGCCGCACCACACCTGTCCCGTTCCGCCGCAGACAATCCAGAGCCGGTTGTCGTCGCCGGCGGCCATCGTGACGGAAGCGGCTGTCGTGTCGAAGCCTTCCGGTATATTATATATGGTGCTGCTCTTCCACGTGATGCCGCCGTCGCGGCTCTCGTAGAGCTTTGCATACGGCTCCGCCGTACATCCGCCGATGCCTTTTCCTCCCATGGCCAGCAGACGGCCGTCATATCCGGCCACGGTCAGGCTTTCCATCCGTGGGAGGGGATAGACCGACGCGTCGTCCGTGTTGAGGTGAGTCCACCGTCCGGCCTTGCTACCTGGGGCATATTCGGCAATCTTGCGCCACCCCATGGCTTCGGCCTCGTCGTTGGCGACGTCTTCTCCGGCCTCGTTTTTGAACGTCCGCTGGCGGTTGCCGACGATGACGGCATAGTCAGTCGCGGCGTTATAGGCGAACGGCGGGCAGCAGAAAGCCACGTCTTCCACTGGCAGCCACCGGGCGTCGTCCTCCACGCCCTCGTCTTCCTTCCAGGTCCGTCCGCCGTCCGTGGAGATGGCGATGCGTCCGTTGTCCGTCAGCGCATAGAGCTCGGCGGGCTTGGGCTCCTTGCCCTCTGCCTCCAGCTCCGCTTTGTCATGACGGACGGTGGCGCCGACGAGCTGCTTCAGCGCGAAGCCCTCCGTCGTGAAGGCCACGTCGGTGAACGTCTGTCCGCCATCATCTGAACGTTTGAGCACACCGCCGTCCAGCACCATCACGGCGTCATCAACGACGGCCACACTGCGGGCTGCGCCGGCGCCGAGCACCGCCGCTTCATCCCAGCTGCTGCCGTCAGCGGTGGTGTATGTCTTCGTCACGCCGTCTTTCACACCCATGACGATCAGCCGTCCGCCTGCGGTCACGGCCTTCACGCCGGACAGTTCCGCCAAGGAGCTGTTGTCAGCCAGACGTATCCATCCGAAACGGGTGTCCTGGGCATCCTTGACCTTGACCGTCACGGTATATTTCCGTTCGGCGCTGTTGTCCGATGCCACGACATGGAGGTTGCGCTGCGTTCCGAAGTTGGTCTGCTCTCCCGTGTAGAGCGGGTTCCACGTGCCGTCGGTCAGGTCCTCGATGTAGACCAGTCCGTTGTTCTTCGTGGAGTAGCTGCATGTCAGCGTCGTCAGGTCTGTGCCTGCGGGCAGCGGGTCGACGTTGTATATCTCGCCGTTGAGGTGGTCGATGTTGAACGTGCAGTATCTCACCATCTCGTCAACGTATGACGATGTCGACGTCGTTCCGTCCTCGGCCGTGGTGGTCTTGTTCACCGTAGCGGAGGTAATGTTGAAACTTGTGATGGCTATATCATTATATAATGTGATCTCCGGTTCGTCATCGTCAACGCAGGCCGTAAGCAGCACCACTGCCGAAAACAACAGGCAGAGAGGATGAATATATCTTTTCATCAATATCTTTTTTAAATTTTAGCTGCAAATTTAATCACAATTCCTCAAAATGCGGCATCTTTCTGTCATTTATTAAACAAAATATATGATAAAGCGCTGTATTTTAAGTTCTATTAGTAATGAAGCATCTTCTTAGGTAAGAGGTCAGAGTTGTTCTTAGGTAAGAGGTCAGAGTGATGAGTGAAGAGGTATGATTACTCTCTTTAGTTCAGAGTGAAGAGCGCAGAGTGAAGAGGTGTGATTACTCTCTTTAGTTCAGAGTGAAGAGCACAGAGTGA
>USFX01000126.1 GCA_900553965.1 uncultured Prevotella sp. | reverse complement strand
GCCTCTGTTCTTGCCGGCCTCGTCCTCAGGAATATTATATTCGAATCCGAACTTGATATTGCCCTCAACGCCGGCCTGGTCCTCAGGAACGGTGAAGAAGATGACGTGCTCCGTATAGCGGCGCGTGTTCAGCGGGCTGACATTCAGCTCTACGTCATTGCCGACAAGCTTGACACCCATAACCTTGGAGTTGAGGTCGGGATCATACTGAGAACCCGTGCCAGTCAACATGTAGTAGCCCATAACGTCCATCTTCATCATGTAGGTTCCGGGATCCCATGACTTTGTGACATAACCGGAAGCATTCGGAAGGTCGAAAGAGCGGGGCATCTCGTGAGAGACACGCTGCATATTCTCTTCTTCCTGTCTCACAGCTGAATCATTGGAGTTGCAGTGGAAGATACGTCCGCCGGTGAACACCCAATCACCAATCTTCGAAGCTTTCTGAATCTTGTCACTGTTATACCAGTGCTTGAAATAGCCCATCATGCTGGCTGTATTTGAACCCAAGAAGTCATTGATAGCATTGTCAAGCTCAGCCATGTAGCTGTTCATTTCATCAATGTCATCGCCGGTGAGCAACTCATAATACTCCTCCAAAAGGTTTTTCGTTTCTTCTACAGACGTCTGGTTTTTCCACGGTCCTGCGAGAAGAGTGTTGATGTATTCTTTCTTTGCGGCAAGGATACGGTCGTCGAACACGGCGTCTACCTTATTGATAGCCACGCCCGTGATACGTGCGCCTTCGGCCATACGGTCGGCATACATCACGAGGAAGTCGCCCTGATTGAGCTGAACGGTGTCGCTCACGAGCTGCCATGTCTCGTTGAACGCTACGACGTCACCGACGTTACGGGTGTTGGTGGCGTATGTGCCGTCCGTGTTGACATAGAAGTTGAGATAGTTGTCGAGTGTTCCGGAAACAGAGGTATTGGCAGAAGTAGCGCCTCCGTTGATGTAGTAAGAATAAACATAAAGACCGGCTCCGCCCAACTGGTCAACCGACCATATACGGGCGAGTCCGTTACCGGTGGAGTTGCCGAGAGACTCAGCCACGGTCTCACCGTTGGGGCCGACTTCCGTAACGAGACGCCATGCTGACGTCGAGGGTTCTGTCGCCATTTCATCTGAACCATTTGTCCAACCGGCGAACTGATTGGAGAAATCTCCATTGGTAACATAGTTCGGAGTGACGGTCTTATACTTTGAATCAGGCGTGTAGACATACTCATCCTGATTATAAGCTGAAGCCGACATTACTCCAAAAACTGCTAAAAATTGCAGTAGTAGTCTTCTTCTCATAATAAAATAGAGTTTTTAATTAGTAATAATAGTTTCCGTAGATTTTTTTGCAAATTTACGTGAATAATCGTACTGCAAACTATAAGATTTGATTTTTAGCCTAAAAAAAATGTTCAAAGCAGCCAGACAACAACCTCGAAGGAATTATATAAAGTAAACGCTGAAGCGCAAAAGCGGTAAACTGTTAAAAACTCGGAGTTATCACGAGATAGTCCATAATTCACAAATTACCGAAATCACAGTATGCTGTGATTTCGGTACAAAATAGACAAAAAATAATGAGACTTCAAACCAAAATCACAACGCAATGTGATTTTAAGGTCAGAAGTCAGAGGAATCTCAAGGCCAGATGGCTGAGTGAAGAGGAAAGAGGTATGATTACCTTTCATGAATGAACTTGTGGAAACGGACTCACCCTGAAAGGTAATCATCCCTCTTTACTCCAAACTCTTACCTGATTATCATTTGACGCTCATCTTCTTCACTTCCGTTCCTCCTGCGGTGCGCATCTTTATTATAAATGTACGCGCGTTCATATTTATATTATATGAGGCAAGGCGGCTACGGATTTCAGAACGCTGTGCGGTGAAAGTTCCGAGCTTCTGACCGGTCAGGGAATAAACCTCGCAAGCGACTTCCTCTGCAGAAGAAACAGAGCTGATGCCGCTTCCTTCGGCAATCTTAATCACACCGGTAGCTGAAAGCAGACCGGTAGTGTCCCAAGCGAAACCAGCGGGAAGATCCTGAAGTTCGAGCGTAGGAGTTCCTCCGAACGACGACGAAGCTGTCCAAAGGGTATATTCTGTACCGACTTTCGGCACGAAGTTGTCAGCCAGCGACACTTTGAGCGTACCGTTGATTGTGATGAACTTGGCTTGAAGCTGAGAACATTTGCTGCTACCGATAACCAGTCCAACCGTGGCACCGTTGGCAACAGTCAACGCGCCGTTGGCCTTGATTATGCCGGGATTGTTCATGTCATAAGACGCACGCGGATAAAGCGAGCCGCCGGAATTGACTGTAAGCGAATGAATAAGTCCCTGGCCGAGGACGACACCCGTTCCGCTGACGGTCATAGCATTGGAGCCGTTGACAAGCGTAGCCAAAGAAGAATTGTTGAACGAGAGCGTTCCAGCCTGAACCTCAACGGGAGCAGTGATACGTCCAAGAGAGATTATCTTCATCGTTCCCGTTCCACGCTTGACAATCTTTGAGGTGGAATAGGCCCCAAAAGTGAAATCATTATCCTTGTCACCAACATAATAGCTACCGGAGCCGGCCAGCGTACCCGTTCCTGTAACAGTTCCAAGCGGAATGTTCTTTCCGTCGTTGTTGATAGTCATTCCGGTGTTAAGCACTAAAGTCGCATTGACAAGCCCTTTCGTACTGGTGAAATAGAACACGGGGTCGTAGGTTCCGCGCTTGCTAAGAGCGGGGATAAGCGTTCCAGTGAAATTGTTCCAGTCTCCATTAATATAGTTGCGCACGCCGGCGGCATAGAATGTCAGGCGTCCTGCACGGGAGAAGTTTCCAGTGTATTCGCAACGCGGATCGCAATAGATGGCACCCGTCTGTCCGTTTTCAACAACAAAATTTGTCGAGTTTGTTGTATATGAGCCTTCCGAATTTGAATCATATAATGTTCCTCCCTCGAAAGCTACAATAGACGGCAGCTGTATGAGACCATTACTTTCAATCGTGTTAACAGAACCGGTACGGATGACCAGCTTCGACACCGAGTTCCCTGAGCCCAGCGTGAGCGCACCCTCGCCGAGCTTGGTCAGGGTTTGGCCGGAAACGCTCTGCTTGATACCAGTAGACATGGTCAGTGTCGTTCCTGAAACGACGTCGAGGTTTGCTCCTCCTTCACCGACGTTGATTGTCTGTGACGTGGTGTTGCTCTCCTGAACGGAAAGCGTCGCACCACCGGAAATGTTGATTGCCGAGGTCACGCCGCCAAGAGCACCAAAGTCTGTTCCGGCGTTGTTGGCCAGCGTGCGGACAGAGAGCTTACCTTTGTTGATGGAGGTCGCCCCGATGCGGTTCTCGTTGTTGATGATGACCGTTCCGGTTCCGTTGACGGTCAGCGTCGGATTGCCGACAATACTGTCGCCGTTGATGGTGAATGTCTTCTTGGCGTTGTTGAACACGATGCTTGAAGGCTTGACCTTTCCTGAAATAGTGACATCGGTCGAGACGGCGTTGTCGTCGAAGATGACCTCATCGTCGGGAACGAAGCCGCGCATACCGGAGCCGTCGGCCGACTCGAAGTTAGCAGAACCGTCCGTGCTCCAGACGGCATCCTCGGCACCAATCCAGCTGACCGTTCCGGCGTGGAAGGCTGTCAGCGTGAGATAGAGTTTGCCGTCCTCCAGCGAGAGAGCCGATTTGTAGGACGTCACACCCTCAATGAGTATATCGTCGAGACTTCCGTCGAGCTTGCCGACTTCGCCAATCAGATATTTTCCTTCGCCGTCGGCCACATTGTCACTGTTCATGAGAAGATTGACATGGAAGACCGGCGTTGAATAGGCTGGACCGTTGGCCCAGTTTTTCTTCTCTATGGAAAGCGTGGCGACATTGATACGGTCGGCCGTGCGGTCGGCGGCATTGAGGTCGATAGCCACAGCAGAACCGAAATTAAGTATGAGTGAATCGGCTGTCAGGCTTCCGATAGTGCCCTGACCGCCGGGAACGATTGTTGAGTTGTAGTCAGCCTGAATGCCCTTCATGAATTTTCCGCCATTGGAAATGAGCGTCGTGTGGCGGTTAAGCCAAAGACGGCTGTTCTCCAGACTGCCGTCAAGGCGGAGCGTTCCTGCCCAAATATCTGTGGAACCGGTGTAAGTGTGTGACGCAGCGGGCATGACGAGGGTTCCATCACCTTGCTTTACGAGACGCATCGCGCCCGTCAGGGCACCGCCCGTCAGGGTGTGGGTGTATGACGTTGTGACGATGTTGGCAGCATTGTCACGTCCCTGGACCCATGTGGGAGCGTTGTCTGTAAGGATGTAGGGAGATGCGCCGTCGGTAACGTTGACGGTCATATCGCCGGTCTCGTCAAGCATGACATGCTTGTCATTGCAGTCGCTGCCGATGGAAGAACCATTGGCTATGACAGTGCGGCCAGTAGTAGTGAGTGGCGGCGGCGCTACAGTGATACCCTCCAGCTCACCGAGGAAATAGCTCACGTGAGGTGGCTGATTATAGCCGTTCATCTGCCATACAATGGCGTTGCGATACTGATGGTCATGCCACAGGGTATAGTTGCGCCACTTTGTAGCGATGGTGGAGGTGTAGATACGGATGTTGTTGTCGGCCGTGCGCATGACAACCTCCTCACGCCAGTCGCCAAAGAGATCAGCCATGAGGCAGGGAGTTGCCTTAGTGTAGTTGTTGGTCAGCGAGCCGGCAAGATTGGCAATGCGGCCTGTTCCATACTTCAGGATGACACCTTCGGTGTCGTGGCTGCCAGAGCCGTTGAAGCTCTCTTCACAGAGATCGCCGTCCCAATAGATGTTCATGTTCTGGGCGATGTCGCTCTTTGAACCACCATCCAGCGTCTTGTATGTTACGGAGCTTATCAGACCGGGGTCGCGGGCCGATACGCCCTGACATCCGGGATAGTCGTTAGAAAAGTTACCCATGATGCCGCGTCCGTCGTCATTACCGCAGCTATAACGGTAGAGAATCTTTCGCGTGGTGGCGTCGCATAGGTTGTTGCCGGGACGATCTTCGTTGCACCCGAAGAACTCCTGACCGTGACGGTAGGGATCGAAATCGCTCACGTGCTGGGCGTCGCCATGACCGAGACCGGTGGAAGCGAGACCGCGGCCGTTGTCGTCGATGGTCATGGAGCCGAAGACGATTTCATCACGGCCGTCCCAATCGACGCCAGCCACGATATAGTTGTGATAGCCCTGACCGTACCAGATAGAGCCGGGCGTATTGCAGTTCCACGTCCAGCGTGTGGTCAGCGAGTGATCAGCAGGATTGACGTCGTAGGCAATCATCTTATGGCGGGTGTAGATGCCGCGGGCAAGGAAGATGCTTGGCTTCTTTCCGTCAAAGTAGGGCGCACCGAAGAAATATTTAGAGGAGCGATGGCCATAGCCGTCACCCCAAGCCGTAGTGAGACTGCTCTCACCCGGTTCAAGACGCTTCAGCGGATAAGGCATTACCTGATAAGGTTTGGCCGTCAGTCCGTCGAGATAGAGAAGATATTCGGCACCGTCGTGAACGAACCACTGACCATCTTCCGTCGGGCGGTAGTTCTTCGACGGGTCACCGATGGTCTGTGTCGTTCCATCGGCCATGTGGATGACGGTTCCGTCGGCAGCGCGCATTATGCACTCGGCCCGTCCATCAAGATCCCAGTCATAGGCGGCAATGTTGATCTCGTTGTTCTGGAAGTCGCCCATGTTACGGCCACAGTTAATCCACCAGAGCTTCGTTCCGTCCAATTTGTAGGCTTCGATGACGGTATAGGTGTCGTCGCCGGTGTTGGCATGGTCGAACTTCACGATAAGCTCCAGTTCGCCGTCGCCGTCGAGATCGGCCGCCGTGGCATCATTGGGGACGAACGTTCCTGACAGGTTGCCGTGGTCGGGGCGGATTTCAAGATAGCCGTTGGACATTGGCTTGGCTCCCTTGCTCTTTGCCTTAGCCATGCCGCGGACAACGGGTTCGACGGTATAGACGGAAGAAGCCGTTCCGCCGGCGTCGGTATAGTTGGACACAGTGAGCGGCTTGTCGTTGAGTTTTGTTCCGTCACGATAGATGTTGTAGGTCACATCATAGTATTCCTCTCCCAAAATACGCCAACTGCAATAGACGCCACCATTGACCTTCACGGCCACAAGACTGCGGTCGAGCTTGTCGACATGGCGCTGTGCACGGGTCGTAAGTCCCATGAGGCAGAAGAATACACAGATAAACAGAATCCTTTTCATGTAGATTGTAATTAGTTTTAGTTATTATTAGTCTTATTCCAATGTTTGTCCATGCCACACGCCCACCGTAGTTTTCCCTTGGCAGCATCCTGTTTACGGCCGCTGCATTTATATTATGGTACGCGCGTACATATTACAATAGATTGCAAATATAGTGTTTTTTTGCGAGAATCTAAGGCTTTTAGCAAATAAAAAGGTGCGAAAACTTCTTTTTTAATATACAGGCGGGATAAGTGAGGAGTGAAGAGAGAAGAGAGAGGAGAGAGGAGTGAAGAGGTAAGAGTGAAGAGGTAAGAGTGAAGAGGTAAGAGTGAAGAGGTATGATTACCGAACATAAAGGTTGGGGCTTGCCCGGTAATCATACCTCTTCACTCTTACCTATGCACTCTTACCTATGCACTCTTACCTATGCACTAAGATAGGGCCAGCCGTCTGCGGTCCATCGGATTTTCCTCTTTACGAGCACCGAGGCACCGTTGTCGGCTATGCTGTAGCCGTGGCAGATGAAGATGTCTTCGTCGCCGAAATGGTAGGCGGCGCTGTGACCGGAGGCTTCGAACGTCTTCTTGTCACCCTCAATGACGAGCGTTCCGCCGCCGAGAGCCATGTCCCTACCCTCGCGGTCGAGATATGGACCGGCAACGGTGCGGCTGCGGCCGACCACGACCTTGTATGTGCTCTCCATGCCACGGCAGCAGTAGTCCCACGAGACGAAGAGGTAGAACCAGCCGTCATGACGGAAAATGAACGGAGCCTCAACTGGATTTGCACGTCCTTCCGTCTTGCGGCGGGCAATGGTCCGCTGACGGAAGGAATGGTCTATGCGCATCGTTGAGTCAAGACGGACCAGCTGTATGCCGTCCCAGAATGAGCCGAACGTGAGCCACGGCATGCCGTCCTCGCCGATGATGAAGTTGGGGTCAATGGCGTTCCAGTTGTCACGGCCGCCACGGGAACATATCACCGGACCCTCATCCCGCCATTCTATCAGGTTGCGGCCGTCGTCGGAGAGCGGCCGGAGGCTGTCTGTGGACACCAGTCCGATGGCCGACGTGTTCTTCCCGAACGTAGAACAGCTATACGCCATCCACCAGCGTCCCTGCCAACGGATGATGTCAGGAGCCCATACGTGGTCGCGGAAACTGGGAACGGAATCGTGTGTCCACGCGGGGATGACAGTCAGCAGAGGTGTCTTGCGCCACACCCGCCATGTCTTCAAATCCTTTGATTCGGCCATCTGGAGGCCGTGGCCTGTGCTCATCATATAATAGGTGTCGCCTGACTTTGCCATGACGGGGTCATGAACCATCGGCTTGTCGGTTGTGAACGACTGGGCAAAGGTGATTGCTGAAATTGCTGAAAGGATGGCGAGAGCGAAAGCTCTGGGGATTTGAATGGGAAACATGGGAGGCAAGGGAAATTTTGGGAAGAATAGAATGTTATGGAAAGAATGGGAACATTATGGGATGGATGAGGTATGGGAAAACCTCTATTGTTGTCAATAGAGAAGAAGTCCTCCGGCAAGCGCGCTATAGACTATCATCCGGATGGGATTGATCTTGAAATACATCGTTCCGACAAACGTTGCGGCGAAAAGGGCGATGCTGATCCAGAACTGCCAGGGATTGAGGGACGGAGTGGAGAAATTCTCTGATGTCATGAGCAACAGCGTGGCGGCACCGAGCAGGCCGACCACAGCGGGACGCAAGCCGATGAAGACGGACTGGATGAGAGGCGTCTTCATATATTTCATGAACATACGGCTGATGACAATCATGAGTATCAGAGACGGCAGAACGAGGGC
>USFX01000125.1 GCA_900553965.1 uncultured Prevotella sp. | reverse complement strand
CATATAATAATAGGTGCGATATTATAATATTATAGGTACAACATTATATATTATATATATATACGACAAAGCCCCGCGCAAATCCATACGATGGAATTGTGCGGGGCTTTCCTTTGTTCATTCCCCAATGTCCCGTGACTTGTGGCTCATAACATCAGTCACCTCGTAGGCACCCTCCCCTTGGGGAGGGCCGGGGTGGGGCCTTGGGTCCCGTGTCTTGGGCCTCGGGGCCTCCCTTTACTTATTCTCCGGACGTGCTATGCCGTCAGCCGTGGCACGGTCAGACATCTTCTTGATGCGCTTGGAGGTATCGGGGTGAGACGAGAGCAGACGGTCCATGGTGCTGCCCTTGGCTGCGCCTTGCTCCAGCTTCTGGAGCTTCTCGAACGAGAGAGCGATGGCCCAAGGATTCTTTCCCTTCTTCTTGAGGAAGTCATAGCCGTAGTCGTCGGCCTGGCTCTCCTCTTTCTGAGAGAACTGGGAGTTGAGCACAGCCTCGCCCAGCTGTCCCAGCTGTGAGTCTGTCAGGGCGGCAGCCTTGCTTCCGGTTGAAGCCACGCCATCCTTCAGAGCCGATGTGAGAAGGGCCGTGCGGTAGGCTTTCTTTGAGTGCTTCAGTGCCACGTGACCCAGCTCATGGCCGATGACGCCAAGCAGCTCGTCGTCAGTCATGATGTCCATCAGCGACGAGAAGACGCGCACGCTGCCGTCGGGGCATGCAAAGGCGTTGACGTCGGTAACGTAGTAGACCTTAAAATTGAGAGGGATTCCCTCAACCTCGTCCAGTCCCTGAACCAGCTTGTCGAGACGCTCGACATACTTCTTCGTCTGCGGGTCGTCGGCCTTGCAGACGCGGTTGTTCTTGTCCATCCAGTCGATGGACTCCTTGACATACTGAGCCATCTGCGCGTCGGTGAGCGTCATTGCCTTACCGGCTTTAAGCGCGCTGCTTGCGGCCTTGCCGAGGTTAAACTGTGCCATGGCTGTTGTGGTGCATGTCATCATGAGCAGCAGTGCTGCTGCGTTTCTGAAAAACTTCTTCATAGTGCGAAATCTAAGTTTTTAATTAGTTGTTATACATAAATTGATTTTGTTACTCTGTATTAATAAACTCCCGTTCCGTCGATTTATTGCCCTTCATTCCACAAAGGTTTTCCGGATTCACGGAGGTTTTCCATGACTTGTCCGGCGAGAGCATGAACAAAGAGCCGCTATCCTGTTTTAGCTGTAGCGAATCAATCAGCAATCGTCTTTAAAACGCAGTGCAGCTGCGTCCGTCAGGAGCACAGCTGCACATAAGGAGAGAATAAATCTTTCATCAAAATCATAGCTTTCTCAGGAAGTCTATTTCTATTATTTTCAATTCAGCGCGGCCTTTACCGCTCTTCTGAACATTGTCGAAAGCTCCTGTCGGTCCGCCTGCGATTTCGACAATCTGGTCGAAATCGTCTTTGTCAACACCGGCACCGATTTGTTTGACCGTGTACTTCTTGGCCTTTATCGGTTGGGGGATGTCGAGATAGCAGTAACCGAGCGATATAGGTGTCCAACCCGAGAAGACACGCTTGCCGTCAGCATAGACCTCAAGCGGATAGCAGCGTCTCTTCCATCCGGAAATCTTAAGGCTGATTTTCTCTATCGGAGCAGCTTCACGGAGTTCATAGGTAATGCTTGCCGTGGCCAGCTTGCCGTCGTTGCTCCATGATGTCAGCTCGTTGTCGTCATAGGCGTTGGCGACATTGTCTTGGTTGGTCTCTGTCTCGGCACCGATGATGTCGACAGTGGCATACTTGTCTGTATAAGACGGAGTCAAAGGCGTTTCGCCGCGGTCAAGTATGCCGGGCAAACTCTCCGCCGCAAAGAACGTGTTCAGACCCTGTGCCGCCTCTGCCGGCATGGCTTCGGACTTCCATGAGATGGACTCGCTTTTCAGCCCGCGGCAGGAAACGTTCAGTCTGATGTCGCCTGGCGTTGTTGTCGAACGCACCATCACGCGGCTTATGCCACATTCCACCGGCAGATATTCGTTGAGGATGCCGTTGTCATTCTCACCGGTCTTGGCGCACCCTCCGCGGTATTCGCCTTGTCCTTCCACGGTGTAGTGCATGGTGCGGTTATCTACCGGACAGCGTATGCCATCTTTGTCGACAACCTCAACCTGAACGATGGCTACATCGGCACCGTCGGCCTTCATACCGTTGGGGTCTTTCATCAGTGTCAGTCTGATATGGTCAGCCGCTCCGGCGGTCTTTATCTCATACTCAGACTCGACAGTGGTGCCGTCTGCGGCATAGCCGACGGCCTTCAGGGTTCCCGGCTGCCAGGCTACGTTCTTGAACGTGTACAGGAAGTCATATTCGCTGGAATCGCATCGTGCAATCTCCTTGCCGTCCTGCAACAGAGCCACGACGGGCGATGTGGAGCAGACGTAGACGTTCTTTCTGACTCCCTCCGGATAGTTCCAATGACCGATGATGTAGGTCTTCTTGTGCTCGATGTCCACCCAAGAGTCCCACATCACCTGCATACAGTAGAACGCATCCTTTGGTATGCGCATAGCGTCGACGACGCCGCTGACACGCTGCGGAACTTCCGAACGCCCGTGGGTGTTGGAGTCGGAGAAGATGATTTTCACACCTCCGGAACTGTTCCGTTTTCCGAATCCCGGACGAACCTGATAGTATTCGTCCCAACGGCGTATCTGCTCAATGGCAAACTGGTCGTTGTTCTGATTGTATTTCCCGGCATAAGCCTTGCGGTAGTATGGGCCGGCGCCCTGTGTGTGGTAAGGATAGGAGAACTCATCCCAATATAGTCTGTTGGCCTCATCACGGCAGTATTCCATAGCCCACATCGGATGCTTCTTGGATTTGTTGATGTAGAGCATCTCACCTCCATATTCGGCAATGTCGACATTGAGCATCTCGCGGCATCCGGCGGCACGTCCGCCGTTGGGGTCATACATGTCCCTTATGGCTTTCATTTCCGCCATGTGCTGTTCGGTGACACGGCTGTTGCCGCTTTCATAAAACATGATGGAAGGGTTGTTGCGGTTGTAGATTATGGCGTCGCGCATGAGTTCTTTCCTCATTTCCCACGAGCGTCCCTCACGGTCTTTTTCCGCGTCACCGGCCGGCATCGCCTGTATCAGTCCCACGCGGTCACACGACTCGACGTCCTGTTTGGAGGGGCAGACGTGCATCCATCTCACCACATTACCGCCGGACTTCACGAAGAGATCGTTAGAATAGTCGGACATCCAAGCCGGGATGTTGACACCGAGAGCCGGCCATTCGTTGGTCGTGCGCTGAGCGTAGCCGTGGACCATCATGACACGGTCGTTGAGCCAGATTTTGCCTTCTCCGAAGCGGGTTTTGCGGAAACCGGTGCGTGTGGTCACCTCGTCAGCTGTTTTGCCGTTGACGGTGAGTGACGTCCTGACGTCATAGAGATAGCCGTATCCCCATGACCAGAAGTGTATGCCGGAGAGCAGTTCTTTCGCTTTCAGTACGGCGGTGTCCCCTGCGGCGATGGTGGCAGCAGAGCCTTTGAACCTCGCTACCGTCTTTCCCGTCTGCCGGTCGGTCACCTCAGCTGTCAGCTGCACCTTTGCCGCGGCATCGGTGCTGTTGATGACCTGCGACTCGATGTTGCAGGTCACTTTACGACCCTTTATGTCATAATCAGAGCCGTAGACATAGACGCCGGTGGTCTTGAGGTTGGAGTAAAGGGGCAGGGTCTGATGGACTTTCCCCGTGACGTGGAGATTGACATTGGCTCTGAGACCGGCCGCCATGAAATTGAAATTGCGGTCGTTCCACTGGAATTTCGTTCCTCCGGCGATACCGTCCTGCGGCCGCTCATGATACCACCAGTCCGCATCCGTGCGCACACATATCTCGTTGGCACGGTCATAATATATATAAGGTGTAATATCAAAGCCAAAAGCCATGACGCCATTCTCATGAAACCCGACGGACTTGCCGTTGACCCATACGTCTGCGGCCTGACGGGCCCCTTCAAACTCGATGAACACTTTCTTCCCTTTGTCGGATTGCGGAAGACGGAACGTCTTGTAGTACCACACGACACCACCGGCCATTTCCGGGAGTGTCTTGGCGAAAGCCTCGTCTTCGTTCCACGCATGAGGCAAAGTGCAGTCATGGGCTCCGGACTTTTGGGATAGTGGCGTCTGGAAGAATGTCTTGACGTCATTCTTCTTTCCTGTCACCCAATGCCATCCGGAATTGAAGTTGTACTTCACCCGCTGTGCCTGTGCCGTGGAAGAGACGGCCAAGGCCAGCAGGGCTATGATAGCGGTCTTTATAGATATGTATTTCATTAGTTGCAGATGCTTGTCCAATCGGCAGAGATGCGGAAGTTGCCGATGAGGATGTTAGAGAAAGAGTTGCTGTTGATGATAGAGAGAGCCTTCATCGCTCCTTTGAGGCTTGACTTGCCTTCCGGATCGTCGCCGGCTTTTGCTACGCAGTCGGCCGCAGGTTCAGCGCCTTTTGTGTCGGGATTGATAAAGAGCGAGACCTCACCCTTGTTATAGTCGAGTTTCAGGACAATGAGATTGGTCTCTTTCATATTGATGCTCTTTGAACTTAATACCCGGACTTTCTGCAGGTCGCATCCCATATTTATTTTGCCCTGCTCGGTAGCACTGCGTGTAATCGTTATTCCGGCACGGCCACCCGCACCGGTGGGATATGTCGCCAGATTGATTATCTGCTTCGGAGATTTCACACCTATCTTGCCGTTTACGCGGACAAGACAACTGACATACATGGTTCCCTTACCTCCGACTCCTTTTCCGTTTTGTGTCAGAGTGTATGTGGACGTCCGAGTTCCCTTCACCCCGGCTTCATAGCCGAACGCAATGGAAGCCCCGCCTTCTTTATATCCGGGATATGACAGTCCTTCGGCGGCCTTGGGTGAAGGCATGTTGTTCTCTTTCTTATTGAAAGCGCCGTTCCACGTCCCTTCAAATACCTGAGAAGCCCTGGCTTCCGTATAGACATGTTTCTCAAGAGTGTCGCCTGGCTTCACTCCGTCCATAAAATTCTGTCGCAGGACCTGCGCGTCAGCAATGGCGGTCATCGCCGTTGCAGCAATGGCAATAAATAATCTCTTCATAATGGTTTCTTTTTTTTTGTTATAGTAATATTTAAAATTAATATGTTTTACTTTTCACAGCCTATTTCTGGTTCATCCGACATTTGGGAGGATAGTCCGGATATTGGATAATCCTGAAAATCGGATATATGGCCAAAGTGTTAAAAACTCAGAACAATCTTTATAAACGTTTCGAAAAACGCGCATTGTCCGGAGAAATCGCGACCTCGGGCCAAAATTTGCGATTTTTCGGCGATTTTCGCAACCTGCTGACAATCAGACAAATATACCACATTGAAAGATTCTTACATATTTTACGTTTCACCGTAAGGGCCTTATTGGTCTGCAACGGGGCGCTCGTTGCTGTGCGACGACGTGCCCGTTGCAGACCAATGGCATGCTCGTTGCAGAGCAATAAGGCCCTTACGGTAAGGTCGCCAAAATTTTTCGGCCGGAAAACGGCGCGGAAAAGTCAGTTCAGATTGACCCCTGTCGGCGGGAAAATGTGACCCTTTTCGTCGAAATAAGATTGACCCCTAAAAAGTCCTGGCGGCGGGGGTCAATTTAATTTTGTCGATTTTATATCCGGCTTACTTTTTAGCCTTGAGTTTTCGCATGCTTTCTCCGGAGAGTTCGATGGTATGGGCAGAGTGGACTATGCGGTCAAGGATAGCGTCGGCCACAGTCGGATCCCCCACCATGTCGTACCATGCCGAGGGCGGATACTGGGATGTGATGATTATTGATTTGCGCTCGTGCCGGTCTTCGATTATGTCCAGCAGTATGGGACGTTCCTTTGCGTCAAGAGGGACAAGGAACAGGTCGTCAAGAATCAGGAGCTGACAGCGTTCGATTTTCTTGAGTTCGGCTTCAAGGCAGTTTCTGACTTTCGCCACCTTAAGGGCGCCGAGAAGTTTTGCGGCATTGCCGTATAGGGTTCGTATGCCGCGCTTGCAGGCCTCATGTCCCAGTGCGCATGCCAGGAAGCTCTTGCCGGTTCCTGCCGAACCTGTGATGAAGAGATTAGTACCCTGGCGCACGAAGTCGAGAGTGGCGAGCCGTTCCATCTGGTTACGGTCGAGGCCCCGGCTGACGGTGTAGTCGATTTCTTCCATATAGGCTTTGTAGCGGAATGACGCATTTCGGGTCAGACGTGCAATGGCGGCCTGAGCGCGCCAGTCCCATTCTCGTGCGAGCAGCATCGAGAGGAAGGAGTCCGGAGTCATCGACTGTGCTGTGGTGCCGGCGAGGCTTTCGCGGAAGGCTTCGGCCATGCCGTGCATTTTCATTCGGTTCATCAGATCGAGCGAGATCTGGTTCTGGTCCTGTACTGCGGATACAGGGGCGGTTTTATTGTCTGCTTCCATTGTTGTCTTTTTTATTGTTGTTTGAGTTCTGGGCCAAGAAGTATTCACGGCCACGTATATTTTTGTGTATCAGAGAAGGAACGGGTTCCTGCGGCCGGGAGATGTTGCCGTTTTCATCTGGAAGGAAGTCTGCGTCCTCACCCAGTTCGAGCACCCGGCGCAATGCCTGGTAACCGTATTCCGCCTTCATTCCGGCGCAGGCGCAGGCCGCAATGAGACGGTCGGCGCCATACTTCTTTTCAAGGGCGATTATCCCACGGCATGAGCTGAAGGACTTCGGCGGATACTGTATGTGTCTGTCTACTTCCCGGAGATAGTCGAGCACGATGTTGTCGATCTGTCCGGCGCGTGCGAACAGTTCCTCAAGGTCCTTGTCGTAAGGCCCGTAATGGCCCGGAAGGTTGTGCTCCCGTTTCCATGAGTAGGCATAGGGGATGTCGCAGCGGTCGTGAACCGCCACAAGATTCAGTCCGCAGTATATCTCCACGGTGTCGGCGTCATAGAGAATGACCACACGTTTGCCGACATGTTCTCTGGGTACGCTGTAGTGATGCTTGAAAAGCGACACATAGCAGTTCTTTCCGACAGTCATCAGCTTGCGTTCCTTCACAGTGAAGCTCCGCTCGGGCAGCGGACGCAGCAGGTCTTTCTCCATACGGTTGAATATCTGCACTCGTGAGACGTTCCGCCCGGCCATTGTCTTTTCGTTGAAATCGAGCAACGAGATATGGATGGCGGAGTTAAGCTCGTCAAGGCTGCCGAACGTCATTCCCTCGATATCGGCATAGACGGGTTTGTAAAGCAGTTTCACGGCATTCTCCACCAGGGCCTTGTCCTTGGGGTGCCGGACACGTGCCGGATATACCGCACATCCGTAATGCTCGGCAAATGCGGCGAACACTTCATTGATCACCGGCTCGTTGCGGTCGCTTCTGCTTACGGCGGCCTTGAGATTGTCCGGCACTATCGCGGCAGGGACGCCGCCGAAGTATCGCATGGCGCCCTCACATCCTTTGACGAGGTCTTCCTTGCGCTGGGACCATACGGCCTCACAGTAAGTATAATGACTGAAAGGCAGTATCGCGACGAACACCTCTGCTTTTTTAGTCTCGCCCGTCATACAGTCGACCACCTCAAGGCGGTCTCCGGCAAAGTCGATGTACATTTGGTCTCCGGCATAATGCTCCACATGTCCGACCACCTTACTTTGATGCAGGTACTGACGGAGAGCCTGCTTGAACATCGTCAGCCCATAGCCGTCAGGATAAGCAGCATGATACTGCTCGTACAGCCGTGCCTTGGACATACCCTTGCGTGTCAGCTGCTTTGCGTACTCAGGAAGAAGCGCTTCAAGCTCCAGCTCACGCTCTGACGGTTTGCTGTGTCGCACCGTCTCCTGCCCAAGCTCCTGCCGGAGTTGTTCTTCCGTCATGGCTAGAAGCTCTTCCATGGACTTGCCGCTCGACTGAAACAGACGCACATATTTGCGCGTGCTGTTACGGGATATATGGAAAACCGCGGCCATTTCCTTTAATCCCATCCCCGACTGGTAACATCGAAGGATATTTTTTAATTTTGTAATCATAAATTTGTAATTTTAGATTTACACC
>USFX01000124.1 GCA_900553965.1 uncultured Prevotella sp. | reverse complement strand
TGCGGAATTAAGGTAAATAAAGTTAAATTATAGTGTTGCGGAATTAAGGTATAACAGATATCATCAGCATTATATCAGAGAGATGAAGCAGGACGAACGCGAAATACTATTAAGCAAACTTGCGGAAGCAAACAGGCTTATCAAGACTGTTAGAAGGGAGAGGGATGACGCTTTCCTGAGGCTGGAAGAATGTGAGAAGAAAATCCGTCAGGTCGAAACGGCAGACAGAATGAAATCATTCTTTCTCGCCGGCATGAGCCATGAGATACGTACACCGTTAAATGCGATAGAGGGTTTCTCAAGAATCATAGCCGAGACGGAATCGCTGGAAGAACGCATGAAGTTTCTCGAAATAATCGAGAACAACAGCGCGAGGCTCAATAGTCTCATCAACGACATACTCGATCTGTCGCGAATGGAGTCAGGAGAAATCAGCATAAGAAAATCGGAGACCAACCTCAGCGGTCTTTGTCACGACGTGAAGAAAATCTTCAAGTTCAAGTGTCCGGACAACGTGAAACTCGTTTGTTCCGAGCCGACCATATCGGTAACGCTCAATACCGATCCGAACAGACTGACCCAGATTCTCTCAAACCTGATAAACAACGCCCTCAAACATACCGTCAAGGGCAGCATAACATTCGGCTACCGCCTCATCAACCAAAGCAGGGATGTGGAATTCTATGTCGCCGACACCGGTACAGGCATATCACCGGATGATATCAAAGACATTTTCAAGCTATATACATCCAAGGATGCAGAGACTCTCAACAACGGACATGGACTCGGTTTGACCCTCTGCAAGATCATTGTAGAGAAGCTCGGAGGCAAGATTGAAGTCGAATCGACACTCGGCGAGGGTGCGACATTCCGGTTCACGCTGCCTTTCGACGGATCACTGGGCGGAAAACGGAAACAGACAGGAACAACCACAGGAGCCCGCACACTGAGAATGATGGCCGGAGGAGGCCAGATGAAGCTCATCATGGTAGTCGAAGACGAGGACAGCAACTATGAACTGCTGAAGAATGTCCTGGCCAAGCGCTACCGTCTCGTGAGGGCTAAGAACGGCATCGAGGCCGTCACCATGAATGAAGACGAGAAGCCGGACCTCATTCTGATGGACATCCGGATGCCGGAAATGAACGGTCTGGACGCCACGCGCATAATAAAAGAGGTGAACAGCAGGGTTCCCGTCATCGCGCTGAGTGCATACGCATTCGACACAAACATCAAGGAAGCCAAGGCGGCCGGATGTGATGAGTTCATGGCCAAACCGATACAGATAAGAGATTTGACCGATATGATCAGCAAATACCTGAAAGAATAGCATGTTATGGGAAAGTTAGCAGTACGTAGATATTTCCTTATGATGTTCCTCATCATACAGATTGTCACCACTATTTTTACTATTGTAGGACTATGGGGAGGCTGTAAGCCACCCTTGGGCAACACGGTTCAGGCCATGACCGTCTATGTCCTGCCGCTGCTTATCATGGCCAATGTGATTCTGTTAGTCTATTGGCTCATCCGACGCAGATGGATTTTCGCCGCCATCCCTACCCTCACAATACTCTCATGCATGCCCTACATCGGCACGATATATCAGTTGCGGAGTCTGCCGAAAGACATGGACGGACGTTACGGCATCAAGATTGCGACATACAACGTCGCCTTGTTCGGACGCGAGACATCGGGATTTATGGCTCAGGACATCCTGTCAGAGATGAAAAAGCAAAAGGTTGACGTGCTCTGCATGCAGGAATATTCGGACATCTGCGGCGACAAACGCAACTCAAACAGCTATAAGGAGTATTTCCCGTACATGTCAACGGGCAACAACGATATGGTCGTCTACAGCAAACATCCCATCCGCGGCTACAAGAACATCCCCTTTGAAGAAAGCAACAACAGCGCCATGTGGGTTGACATCGACGTCAACGGCAAGATGGTCCGTGTCTTCAACGTCCATCTTGAAACCACCGGCTTCAACCGGACGCTGCGCAGTGCGGCGAAGATGGAGATGCAAGGACTTCACGTTGAGCGCAACTCGCTGATAAGCGCGATATACGACAACTATACACTGGGCATGATAATACGTGCCGGACAGGCCGCGACCGTAGCCAACGAGAGACGCAACTCACCCGTCCCAGCCATCGTATGCGGCGACTTCAACGACGTGCCCTACTCATACGTATATAACACCATGCTCGGCGATATGACCGACGGTTTCAAGGAATGCGGCAGCGGGTGGATGCGGACATTCAAAGGCAGGAAGCCGGTGCGCATCGACTATATCTTCCACGACAAATCACTGAACGGCATCACCTATTACAAAAAGCCACTGACATATTCCGACCACGACCCCGTCTTCATGAAGATTGCATTATAAGAGACAAAAGATAACATTATAAAAAAGCAAAAAGTGCCGGTCATCTGTCCGGGCTGTATTCCACAAAGGCACAGCCCGGACAGATGACCGGCACTTAACGTTTCCGCGAAATACACCCGACGGGCTATTGAATGACCTTAAAGCGAATCCGGAACGAGCGGTTCATCTCGTCCCAGTTCGTTCCAAGCATCTCAAAGCGGCCTATCTGCGCCGTCGAACGGACATGACGGCCTATACACGGACACACATCATAGTCACCGATACGCACGAGACGGATTGTCTCGGAGGCGTCGTCCGGCAGTTTGTCGAGCGACACACCGGCATAACGCCCGCCGGCGGCCGTACTCTCCGCCGTCAGGTCCGCACGCGAGACAAACTCAAACGTCACCGGCAAATCCTCCGCAATCAGTTCGTTCATGCGGTCCTCAATCGCCTTTTCCTCCTTCCGGTCCGGCTTATGGTCAAGAATGTAACTGATCTTACTCTTCTTCCGTTCGATGTGTGCATTGCGCGAACGCTCACATCCGAACATGCGGATCATCGTCTGGTTGAGCAGATGTTCCGCCGTGTGACTTGGAGGGAATTCCTCCTTGTTGTGCTCATTCAATATCGGTTCCAGTTCCATTGTACATCACAATATATATAATATAACATTTCTGCAATCACCGCCTCCGAGTGTCAGACCGTCATCTTCCACACCCGTCCGCCATACGCCGGAACGTCCATCTTCACGGCGCCGTCGGCCTTCAGTTCCATCACGCACTTATCACCGCTGAGCAAGTCCTTCGCCTCGCGCAAGCCCTCGCCCATCTGCAGATATTCAAGGGCATGGCGCGGAATGACCACGTCACAGTCCGTAGCATCGCCGGAGAAGTTAGCAGCTACGAGAAGCAGCTCGCTGCCGCATTTGCGGATGAACGCATAGACGCTGCCGCCGATATGTCCGTTGACATACATGAGGTCATAGAAACAGCCGTCAGACACGGCCTGTTCCGTGCCGGCGATGTTGAGCACCTGAGAATAGACCGCCTCAAGAGCCTTTTCCTCACGCGTCATCTTTCGGCGGTCAAAATATCCGCGCCGCAGCGTTCCCACGGTCCAATAGTCGAAGATTGTCGTCCGGCCGTCACGCCCGCTGAATCCCTCCTCATCCATGCCACGCTCGCCGAACTCCTGTCCGGCATAGAGCATGAACGGGTTCTGCTGCATCAGCGCACTGACGATAAGTCCGGGAATGCCACGGCGTCCGTCACCGGCAAAGAAATCGCTGCCGATGCGCTGCTCGTCATGGTTCTCAAGGAAATAGAGCATGTGGTCACGGATGTCGTCCGTCGACTGCCAGTGGCGCGTGATGTCCGAAGCAGGACGGCGGCCGCACGTCACGTCACGCACGCTGTCGTACATTCCGACCTTGTCATATAGCCAGTCGAAGCCCGCACCGATATAGTTGCGGTATTGCGACGGGTCATAGACCTCACCGATGAACTTAATATCCGGATAGCGGTATTTCACCTTGTCCGTAGCCCAGGCCCAGAACGCGGCCGGCACCATCTCCGCCATGTCGCAACGGAAAGCGTCGACACCCTTGGCCGCCCAGAAGAGCAGTATGTCCGTCATCTTGTTCCACGTGTCGGGAATAGGACTGAAATGTTCCGAACGTCCGCCTGCGTCGCAATAGTCGATGCCATAGTTCAGCTTGACCGTCTCATACCAGTCGTTCCGTCCGGGACGGTTGCTGAAATTATCATTGCCCGTCGCCCGTGCCGGAGTCTCCGAATAGGATTCTGCTTCGCCATTAAAAAGGTCTATTTCGGGAGCGAACGGCTGGCCCCAGCAATAATAGAAATTGTTCGACGTAGAGAAGTGCATGTCGCGGTTGTCATCCTCCCCGAGGTCATGGACGCCCTCCGGCTTGCACACCGAACGGTACTGGCGCGCCACATGATTGGGCACGAAGTCGATGATGACCTTCATGCCGGCCTGATGTGTGCGCTTCACCAGCGCCTCAAACTCAGCCATTCTCTTGTCCACATCGTCGGCGATGTCCGGGTCAATGTCATAATAGTCGGCAATGGCATACGGCGAACCTGCCCTACCCTTCACCACCGCCGGATGCTGGCGCGGTATGCCGTGGGCCGTATAGTCCGTCGTCGTGGCATGGCGGATGACACCCGTGTACCATACGTGCGTCACACCGAGAGCCTTGATGCGCTTCAGCGTCGCCGCCGTGAAGTCGCTCATCTTTCCGCAACCGTTCTCCTCCAGCGTGCCGTTCTTGCGGCATGCCTCACGGCGGTTGCCGAAAAGGCGCGTGAATATCTGATAGATGATTACTTTCTGCATTTTTATATTCTTTTATATGTCACACAAATGAAAAAGCAAAAGCCCGTCCGCCATCCTTTCTCCGAGGGATGTGCGCGACGGGCTTGCCGTTTTATCGTTTCATATAACCTGTCATAAGTGAATGTTGTATCTACCGTTGTATATGACAGGCATATATACCTTTATGCTATTCCGTGGGCTGCAACGTTCTTGTCGATACGTCCGATCATACCCTGCAGAGCCTTGCCCGGACCGCACTCCGTGAAATCATCAGCGCCGTCGGCAATCATGTTCTGGACACTCTCGGTCCAGCGCACGCTGCTCGTCAGCTGTGCTATGAGGTTAGCCTTGATGTCAGCGGGTTCTGTGTGGGGCTTGCCGTCAACATTCTGATATACGGGGCACTTGGGAGCGGTAAACTCCGTGGCCTCGATGGCTGCCTGCAGCTCATCCTTGGCGGGCTGCATCAGCGGAGAGTGGAACGCACCGCCCACCTTCAGCGGCAGGGCACGCTTTGCACCGGCAGCCTTCAACTTCTCGCAAGCCTCGTTGATGGCCTCGATGTTACCCGAGATGACCAGCTGGCCGGGGCAGTTGTAGTTGGCCGGAACGACAACATGACCTTCCTTGTTGACCTCGGCGCAAATCTCCTCAATCTTCTCATCGGGCAGACCGACGATAGCGGCCATCGTCGACGGAGCAACGTCGCAGGCCTTCTGCATGGCCATTGCACGCGCATAAACCAGCTTCAGTCCGTCCTCGAAGCTCAGTGCGCCGACAGCGACCAGAGCCGAGAACTCTCCCAGCGAGTGGCCGGCGGCCATGGCGGGCTGGAAAGCGTCGCCCATGCAAAGAGCCGAAATCACGCTGTGGAGGAATACGGCGGGCTGTGTCACCTTTGTCTGCTTCAGCTCCTCATCCGTGCCGCTGAACATGATGTCTGTTATTCTGTAACCGAGAATGTCGTTTGCTTTCTCAAAAAGTTCCTTTGCCAATGGATTGTTGTCATACAGGTCCTTGCCCATACCGACAAACTGTGCTCCCTGACCGGGAAAAACGAATGCTTTCATATCTACTAAAAAGTTTATAATAAATGTATTACGGCTGCAAAGGTAACACTTTTTCACTACACAGGCAAGAAAATGGGGTTAAAAGCGATGGAGCCCCACACAGAAAAACAGCAGCCAACCGACTGGCGATTGACTGCAAGCATGCTTTATCCGATGTGTCGGATTGCAGGAATGAAGACATTTTCCTACATATATTCTTCTGCCGTTCTCATTAAATCATAGTACATCAAGCGTGTACTCAATGATATACCAGATTCCAGATGACGATAGTCTTTCTCTTGTTGTTCCGTACTGAATACCGTCTTAAAACCATTTTGTTCATAAAAGGCCATAGTTGAAGGCTCATTATAAGCATCTACTATCATAAAACGGCATCCGGTCTTATTATATGGTTCCAAAAACCACAGTTTTATATAGCTCAAGACATCACTGCCTATATGCAACGAACGGAAATCTTTAGAAACTCCTAATCGTGCCACCAACACGGCAGGATAATCTTTCAAGGCTTTGATATGAGGTATGTTTGCCTCGATCTTTTTCTTTCTCGCATTCGGCAAATCGCTCACTCTTACCCCCGCATTAGCGAGAGTAAAAGCACATACCACAGTATGAGGATTTTCATCCATCTTGAAACAATAGGTCTTACCCAACAACTCCTTTGAATAGGCAAAGCAATCATTGGTGAAGAACTCATCAAGGTCGCTATCTCCGCAAGTAAAACCCTCTATTTCCTCCGGTATTGCCAAAGGAAACAGACTACATTTATCTTCCAAAAAACTCATTTGCCACCGAGATGTGCTTTAGCCAACATACGACGAAGTTTGGAAAATCCTCTTTCAAGAGCCTCAGCTTCTGCTTTTTTCTCTTCTTCGGTACGGTTGAGATACCGCTGATAATTCGCTTGTGCCTCTGCTTCAAATCGCTGAGCCACTTCACCTGTCAATACCGGTATGGATGCTATTGGTAATGCCATATCCTAATATTTTTTACTATTCAACTTTATACTCTACTTAACAAAATTATCTGTCTGATTATAACGGATATATATCGCAAAGATAGTCCATTTATTTGTTTCTGCCAAAGATTTAACGAACAAAAAGACGGCACACTATCAAAACTTGAGATGGGGATGAGAATATTTAAATCTCATCAAGATACTTTTCCACTTGAATACGCAACGGAACAATATCGTTAATTGCTGTTTCCCATAAATCCTCTATTCGGACTTGGGCATATCCATGAACAAGGATGTGTCTCATTGCTACAATCTGAGGCCATGGCAATTCGCTATGCTCTTCTTTAAACTCCTTCGTAAGCATATAGGCGGCCTCACCGATAACTTCGATACTCTTCATGACAGCGAAATAAGTACGGGTATCAGTACGGAACTCCTCAAAAGTGAAACCATCAATAAAATGCTCCACATGCTTGGCATACTCCACGATGTCGGATAACCGTCCTTTGTCTCTACTCGCCTCTCTCATATATCAACTTTCTGTCACAATTCACGCTATCAACCGCCCATGGACGCAGTGTGCCCTCTTCTACAAGATCCACTTCACGCCCAAGCAATTCTTTCAGTTCCACATACATTCCGGCTATCTTCATCAGTCCTATACGCTGACTGCGGTCATAAGCCACCAATATATCCACATCACTGTCCGCACGTTCTTCGCCACGTGCAAACGACCCGAACAGCCATGCACGTTTCACCGGCTGTGTCGCGAAATAAGCTGCAATGGTGGATATAATGTCTGTGCTCATTTTATGTCTGATTATAAATGGATATATACCGCAAAGATAGTCCATTTATTTGTTTCTGCCAAGGATTTAACAAACAAAAAGAAAAAGACTATTTCTATATGAGGTGAAACTGTTACTGTTTCTGACAAACGCTGGAACCGGAACATAATATCTTTTTAGACGGTATATAATGGAAGACATCACCAAGAATTTCACCTTCATAATGTAAACCCTCAAGCCAAATCATACATATACTATTACCATCTATATAATACTCACCATACATCTTATAAGAATGCTCGGGAGTTAGATCGCGATATTCACATTTGCCATTATCATAATATATATATACATAACGATTTTCTAATCCAATTTGCCCCCACGTCCCCACAAGCATCTCTTTCGTCAACTCGCCAGTCTTCTTCGCATATTCCGCCACAGGCACGGAAAGAATCTGACTTTTGCCGACGAGCGTGCCGTCAACCGTCACAGAGATGAAAAACGGGAGTTTACTCCAATCTGCGTTCTTGAACGTAGCATCATCGCCGACGGCCAGCGAGAGCACGCCGAAGTCGTTGGTCGTAGCTTGCTGCGTTCCGGTGTAGACA
>USFX01000123.1 GCA_900553965.1 uncultured Prevotella sp. | reverse complement strand
TGGCGAGAGCGATCAGACCGGCCTTTGAGGCGGCATAGTTGCTCTGGCCGGCGTTGCCGTGAACTCCGACAACCGACGCCATGTTGATGATTGAACCGCCGCGCTGGCGCATCATCACCGGAACACAGGCGTGGATGAAGTTGAAGGCACTCTTCAGGTTGACCGCGATGACGGCGTCCCACTGTGCCTCGGTCATGCGGAGCATCAGACCGTCCTTCGTGATGCCGGCGTTGTTGACCAGAATGTCAATCGAACCGAACTCTTCCTTTACCATCTTCACCACCTCTTCGGTCTGAGCGAAGTCGGCAGCGTTGCTTGCATATCCTTTGGCTTTGACGCCCTTTGCTGCAATCTCGGCCTCAGTGGCCTTGCCATTCTCGTCGATTACGAGGTCCGTAAACGCGATGTTTGCGCCCTCTTCGGCAAATTTCAGCGCGATAGCCTTACCGATACCGCGCGCAGCTCCCGTGATGAGGGCTGTCTTACCTGTCAATAATCCCATTTTCTTTGTTGTTTTGTTATATGTTTATTGATATATGTTACTTCAACATGCTCTTTCCCAGCGCTCCGTAGACGACCTTGGCCACAAGCGGCTTGCTCGTCTCCTCGGTCATGCCGTGGCCGAGACGTCCATATATATAAGGTACCTCAAGCCCCTTGATACAGTAGTGGGTTATGTCGGCCACGAGGTCGACGTTCTCAATGTCGAACTCGCCGTCGGCCTTGCCGTTGGCGTAGACCTTGCGGAAAAGCTCAATCTCGTCTTCGTCGAAGTTCTTGCGGACTTTCTCCACCATCCAGATGTTGCGGAAGAACTCCGCACGCAGGTTGCCGTTGCGCACAACGGTCTCCTTAATCATGTTCAGATGGGTGTAGATGAGCTCGATGATCTTGTCCTGAGGACGCGTCTTCTTGGCCGCAACCTCGTCCAGACGGTCGGACAGACGCTCCAGCTCCGACTCTATCACGGCATAATAGACATCCTCCTTGCTCTTAAAATAGGTGTACAACGTGCGACGGCCCTTGCCGGAAGCAAGGGCGATGTCGTTCATCGTGGTGTTCTCAAGGCCGTTCTTGGCGAACAGCTGCCTTGCCACGTCAATCAGTTTCTGTCTTGTTTTGGATATGGACATAATCTTTTCCTCCTCTTGTTGATGATATTGCACATCACTGTTAGCATGTGCAAAAGTATCAATTATATTTTGATTGAGCAAATAAAACGGACATTTTGTCAGCCCGTTAAACATTTTTTGTGGTCATACGGAACACTAATGGTAACAAAAAGACCACAAAATGGTGGCTTTTTCGGGTCGCGGAGCAAAAAATGCGGGAAAGTCTTGCATAATCAAAAATAAAGTGTTACCTTTGCACTCGCAATTCAGAAATAACACCGCGGAGTGGAGCAGTTGGTAGCTCGCCAGGCTCATAACCTGGAGGTCGCATGTTCGAGTCCTGCCTCCGCAACCAAGAGAAGAATGACAAACCAAGAGGTTTGTCATTCTTTGTTTATGTACCTGCATGACAACATAGCCGTAAAACAAAAACGTAACATCCCCGGGAGTACTGTCATACATCAGGTATGGCAGTACTCCCGGGGATGTTCTGTAGGTCACGCGCCGTAGCACCGCAACACGGGGAAGTCTCAGTCGTTACACGGAGACGCTTCAGTCGTTACATGGGTACGTCTCTACGTTACACGTGGGCGTCAGAAGTTTACGCCGCAGTTGATGTAGAAGCAGCCCGTCCGGGACGTATCGAAGTCGCTGTGGCAGATGTTCGCCAATCCCCAGTCGTACGCAAGCTCGGCATATATCATCTGATATTCGGCACCGCAGCCTATCTTCAATCCGCCGTCGAAACGCTTGAAGTAGTTCTCCGAGAACGAAGAGCTGGTCTCGCGCTCGGAATAGTTCTTCACCTTTCCGCCCACACCGAACGCGATATAGCCTCCGGCAAAAGGCTGGACGGAGAAGCGGTCGTCGATGCTATAGCGGTATTTAACGATGATGGGAATCTCAAGATAGTTCAGATTGTACGTGAACTTGGAGTTGTCGACATAGCCTTTTCCACCTTTTTCGGTGTAGAAGAGTCCCGTTTCGAGGTAGACGGGAGTGGAGGCAGCCAGTTGAAATCCGGCAACGGCACCGAGGTTGAGTCCCGTCTGAGAGCTTCCGCCGTCAAGATCGCTGTCGTCTGAGTTGACGGTGGAGATTCCCATACCGAGGCGCAAGCCGTAGTATATGTTACGCTCATCGGCATATCCCGACATTCTTGCCTGCGTCCTGCCGTAAGCATCATACTGTGCGAGCATCGGCAGGGCCATGATGATGCTTGCGATGGTGAACATTAGTCTCTTCATTGTCGTAATATTGGTGTGTCATTATTATCTTGTACAAAGACAGTGCAAGCGAGAGCAATGCAAGTTTACTTGCCGATTGCCGAGCGCCGCCTGTATTATGCAAAGATATTACTAATTTTATTGACAGCAAAGAGAATAGTGCTCGGCTTATTATTTTTTAACCATCGGAACGCTGTTCGGACGCGACGGTTACACCGCACGCATATTATAAATAAGGTATAAGTATATAATAAGAAAGGTATAGGTGTACTATAAATAAGGTATAAGCATATAATAAAAAAGGTGCTGAGGCCTTATCCCTCAGCACCCTTTATGTGTCATTATGTTCAGAACCATGTCGTCGGTAGCGCGCATGGCCTCCGCGCCGATTGAAGTAAGGTTGTGTATGCTCCTGTCGACGCAGTCGTCGATGATGCCTTCGGCACTCGAAACACACTTGCCCTCCATCGCCAGCAGGGCTGAAAGGATGGCTGTGCTCACTCCCGACGATATTTTCAGCGCACAACTCGGCTTCGCTCCGTCGCAGATCATGCCCGTAAGGTTGGCTATCATGTTCTTCACAGCCCAGCAGATGCGCTGATAGTCGCCGCCCATGAGGTAGGTTATGCCGCAGCTGCTGCCTATCGAGGCAACCACACAACCGCACAACGCGGACAACTTTCCGAGGCTCTGCTTGATATAGATGGCCGTAAGATGGCTCAAGGTGAGGGCCCGTACGAGCTCCTCCTCCGTGTTCTCGTTCTCCTCGGCATATACCGCCACGGGGTTGGTGGCGCAGATTCCCTGGTTGCCGCTGCCCGAATTACTCATCACCGGAATCATCGCGCCGCCCATACGGGCGTCACATGCCGATGCCGTCTTGGCGATGATGTGGGAGAATATGCTGTGACCGAGGATACCCTGGCTCAGCGGACGGTCGATGGTCTTGCCGAGATTGTGACCGTAGTTGCCCTTGATGGCCTCGCGGGCGGCGCCCATGTTATATTCCTTTGTGGCAAGAATGAATCGCAGATCGTCTATCGGTGACGTCATGGCGAAGTCGTATACAAGGCGCATGTTAAGCCTGATGTCCTCGTCGGCAGCCTCTGATGACGTGCCGGCAGCGGCTCCCATGATTGTCTCACCGTCTCTTGTGACGGTAACAAAGTGGGTGTGACTGCCGGCAATGACGGCCGTAGCGCAGTGGTCTCCGGCCTCGCATGTCACCTCGATGTAGAGCTTTTCGGTGATGCCCTCCTTCAGTTTGATGTCGATGCAGTGGCTGTCCATGTACGCCTTGCCATCCGCAAGCGTCGCCGGCGTGAGGTCCTTGAGCACCTCCAGCCCGTATGCGGACTTGCCGATGAGCGCTCCGAGCGATATGGCAATGGGCAATCCAATCATACCCGTGCCCGGTATGCCGACTCCCATAGCGTTTTTGAGGATGTTGGCACTGAGCAACAGGCCAATCTTTTCGGGCCGACAGCCCAACGTCTCCGTCGCCTTGGCCACACAGAGGGCCACGGCCATCGGTTCGGTGCAACCTATGGCGGGCACCACCTCACGCTTGATGAGGGCGATGATGCGCTCGCTTGTGTTGATGTCTATCATAATTCAGCCGGCGAAATCATTTGCGGTAATTCTCCAATCCTTTGCTGAGGAAGTCAACATACTCCTGTATGTCCTCGTCGTAGGAGCGCAATCCGTTGAGCGGTTTGCCCTCGTTGTCGAGCAGGACATATACCGGCTGGGTGTTGGCGCCAACCTTCGTGCGCTCCAGATAACTCCACTTGTCGCCTACGGTGCGCAGCGTGCGCTGCTGACCGTTCTCGGTCACGGTGACAGGCTCCTTCAGAGGAGTCTTGTCGTCGACGTAAAGTGAGATGAGGACATAGTCCTTCGAAATCATGCCGGCCACCTTAGGGTCGGTCCATACGGCCGCTTCCATCTTGCGGCAGTTGACACAACCGAAGCCAGTGAAGTCGACCATGACCGGCTTTCCCATGCGGGCGGCGGCGGCCATGCCCTCGTCGTAGTCCGTGAACTGGGCCTCAACGGCCGACTCCTGCAGGTTGAAGTCCTGCGTGTTCATCGGCGGAGCGAAAGCGCTGATAGCCTTAAGGGGTGCACCCCACAGTCCCGGCACCATGTAGATGGCAAACGCCAGCGAAATCATGGCGAGGAAGAACTGTGGCACGTTGGTGCGGTTGCCCTCGTCGTCATGCGGGAATTTGAGCCAGCCGAGCAGGTAGATGCCGAGCAGTCCGAAGATGACAATCCACAGCGAGATGAACACCTCGCGGTCAAGAATGTGCCAGCCGTAGGCCAGATCGGCCACGGAGAGGAACTTCAAAGCAAAGGCTATCTCGATGAAGCCCAGCACGACCTTGACCACATTCATCCATCCGCCCGACTTCGGGGCCGACTTCAGGAGGCTGGGGAACATGGCAAACAGCGTGAAGGGGATGGCCAGGGCGATGGCGAAACCCAACATGCCGACGGTCGGGGCTATGTAGCTTCCCTGGGTGGACACGGCCACGAGCAGGAAACCGATGATGGGGCCTGTGCAGGAGAACGAGACGAGCGTCAGCGTGAAGGCCATCAGGAAGATGCTGAGCATACCGGTGGTCGACTCCGACTTCTGGTCGATCTTGTTGCTCCATGACGACGGCAGCGTGATCTCAAACGCGCCGAAGAACGACGCGGCGAAAACGAGCAGCAACAGGCAGAAGAAGATGTTGAACACAGCGTTGGTCGACAACGCATTGAGTGCGCTCGCGCCGAACAGCATCGTCACAATCAGCCCCAGAAGGACGTATATCACGACGATTGAAATGCCGTAGGTGACGGCTTCGCGGATAGCCTTGGAGCGGTCCTTGTTGCGTTTGAGGAAGAAACTGACGGTCATCGGGATGATCGGCCACACGCATGGTGTGAGCAGAGCGAGAAATCCTCCGGCCAGTCCGGCGAGGAAGATGTAGAGCAGCGAGTTGTCCATCGTGTTCTTGTCGTACGCCTTCAGTTCGTCGATGACGGGCCGCCACAGTTCCGAACCGGCTGCAAGTCCGTCCTCGCCGCCGGCGTTTCCGACAACGGCAGCGGCCGAATCAGCCTTCGCCGAGTCACCCTCGGCCACCAAAATCTCTGTCTTGACGTCGGCTCCGCCAATCTTCGCGTCGGCAGCAGCCTTTTCTTCTGCGCCGTCCTTGGCCGCACTTCCCTTGCCGTCGGCCTCGGCGGTCTTCGGCAGATTGGGGAGAGTGCCTTTCTTCACGAGTGCAATCTGCGACGGCGGCAGACACATCTCGTCGTTGCACGCGCCGTATTCGAGATAGCAGTCGATGTCATACGCAGCCTTGGTGAACTTGATTTTCTGTACGAAAGCGCCGCTGCCTTCAAAGAAGCGCAGCTTCATTCCGAACATATTGTCGTATTGGGAAATCTCCTTGCCCTGCGGCTTGAGTTTCCCTACTGGCTTCACGCCGTCCATCCTGTTGACGTTGAACGTTGCCGATATGGGGCCGTCGTTGCCCAGTTCGGTGGAATAGAGATGCCAGCCCTTGTCGATTTTGGCCGTAAAGACGATTTCCGCCTCGTCGCCGCCCAGCATTTTGAGCTGTGAGGTGAAATGCACCGGATTGACCATCTGGGCATTGGCGGCGACGGTCAGAACCATCACCAGGAGAAATAACAGATGTTTCTTCATTGCAATGTAAGTTTGAATATTCTGCTGCAAAAATACTAAATAAAAGCCGAATTTATTTAAACTTTCCGTGATAATCTCATTCTTACATCGCTTTTATCCGCCGTTTCCGAGTCTGCGGACATGGTTGATCTATATAATAAAAACGCAACGACACGAAAACGCGAGGCCTCATTGCGGCTGAAAGAACGCCGCAGACAGAGGCCTCGCGCCTTTGCGTCCATATCATGCAGAACCTATTGAGGTCTCAGGGGCCCGAAATGCCTGCTGCCCTGGAAGACAGGGCGCACATGTCCTGACCTCTATGGACTTCAATCAGCATCCACGTACCGTGCACCGCCCGCCCATCCATCCGCACGACGGGCCGTCGGAACTCCAACAGACCACGGTCTCCGCCCTTCTCCTCCGTGTCTGCGGGAGCCTCCTCCGGCCCGTCTTCATTTCTCACATCAGCCCCGGCGTCACTCCCTGAGCTTCTTTTCTCCTTTCTCCAGCACATCAGCTGCCTTTTCTTTCATCTCGGCGGCTTTTTCCTTGACGGCCGCTTTGGCTTCAGAGGCCTTTTCCTTCACCGTCTCCTTCACTTCCGCAGCTTTTTCCTTTACGGTGTCAGCTGCAACCGCGGCACGTTCCTTCACGCAGCATCCGGCGTCTTTGACGCATCCTTCTGCCTCGCCTTTCATTTCCGCACAGGACCGGCACACGTGGCGTGACTGTCTGTGTTTGCTGCAAGCGATGAACCCGATGGCCAGTAAGGCCGCTGAAATAATAAACAGTTTCTTCATAATAAGTTGGTTTTAAGGGTTAAACATCTGTCTTCTCTCAAACTTTTCATGTCGCAAAGATACGCGTTTTCCGCTTCCGTCATATCGTTTCGCCATGTCATTTAACCAACCTTATGGTCCGTATGTTTACCTTATATAAATAAGGCGGGCGTTTATTCAAATTTATATAAACACGCGGTGGCATAACGCCCGCTTCCCTATTTCAGCTCAAGCTCCACCGGACAGTGGTCGCTGCCCATGATGTCCGTATGGATGCAGGCGTCGGCGATGCGGTCGCGCAGACGGTCGGATGCCACGAAATAGTCGATGCGCCACCCCGCGTTCTTCTCCCGGGCACGGAAACGGTAGGACCACCACGAATACGTCACCTCTTCGGGATGGAGCCAGCGGAACGTATCGGTGAAGCCGCTGCCGAGCAACGTGGTGAACTTTCCGCGCTCCTCGTCGGTGAAACCGGCATTGCGGCGGTTGGTCTTCGGGTTCTTCAGGTCAATCTCCTCGTGGGCCACATTGAGGTCGCCGCAGATGATGACCGGCTTG
Source organism: uncultured Prevotella sp. (assembly GCA_900553965.1). GTDB lineage: Bacteria > Bacteroidota > Bacteroidia > Bacteroidales > Bacteroidaceae > Prevotella. The sequence goes on along the minus strand of USFX01000123.1, from coordinate 775 downwards.
CGGGCGTCCAGCCCGACGACGTAGTGGCGGAAATCGTCCTCCCACGTCATACGGTAGTCCAGCCGGCGCAGCTCGTCCTGGGAATTAGGCGTATAGACCGTCACGAGGAAGAAGTCGTCCATCTCCAGCGTTATCACGCGCCCTTCGTGGTCGTGCTCGTCGATTCCCAGCCCGTAAGTCACCGAAATCGGCTCATGGCGGGTGAATATGGCCGTGCCGGAATAGCCCTTTTTCTCGGCATAGTTCCAATAGGAGCGGTAGCCCTCAAATTCCAAATCGAGCTGTCCGGCCTGCATCTTTGTCTCCTGCAAGCAGAAAAAGTCGGCGTCCAGACGGCGGAAAGCCTCGCTGAAGCCCTTGCCCTCACAGGCTCTCAGCCCGTTGACATTCCATGAAATGAGTTTCATAAGTTCAATGTATGATGTTATACGCTATATTTTTACCGGCAGACGACGGCGTCAACGGCCCTCTCCACCGGCGAAACGACATACAAAAATACAATTTTATTCTGACATAACGCCGTTTCGCGGGCAAAAAGCACAACGCTGCGACGCATTCAGTGGCGGATGCACTATCATTCACTGTCATCCGGAAGATAACCCGAACGCTGTAGCGGATTTGCAATCATGGGTGTTCGGAAAAGAATGGAAGGGACTTGTAGAGACGTCACACCGTGACGTCTCCCATGCAACGATGCTGACAGAAAGAGTGTACCGGAGATATAAAATAGTGGCATTAACCATTTTGTTACCCCTGACACAACACCGTGGACAGT
>USFX01000122.1 GCA_900553965.1 uncultured Prevotella sp. | reverse complement strand
CATCGACGGCGACACGGCACAGGTAGGACCGCAGGTCGCACAGAAGCTGGGACTGTCGCAGGTGACATACGCCGAGGAAATCACAAAGTGTGAAAACGGCAAGCTGACCATACGCCGCCATATCGACGGCGGTGTCGAGACGGTCGAGGCCCCGATGCCCATCGTCATCACCGTAAACGGAAGCGCAGCACCCTGCCGTCCGTGCAATGCCAAGCTGGTCATGAAATACAAGCGCGCAAAGGCTCCGCTGGAGTGCACTCCCGACATGCCGTACAAGGAACTGTATGAGGAGCGTCCCTATCTGACACTGAACCAGTGGTCGGTGGCCGACGTCGACGGTGACCCGCAGCAGTGCGGTCTCTCCGGCTCGCCCACAAAGGTGAAGGCCGTCCAGAACATCGTCTTCCAGGCCAAGGAGAGCAAGACGCTGACCGGCAGCGACGCTGACGTGGAGAGCATGATAAAGGAGTTACTCGAAGAGAAAATCATTGGATAAGTTTGAGATATGGCTAACAACGTTTTTGTATATTGCGAAATAGAGGGCACTCAGGTACAGGAAGTATCACAGGAGTTGCTCACAAAGGGCCGCAAGCTGGCCAATGAACTCGGCGTGGAGCTGCACGCCATCGTTGCCGGAACGGGCATCAAGGGCGCCGTAGAAGAGCAGATTCTGCCCTACGGCGTTGACAAGCTGTTCGTCTTCGACGGCGAAGGCTTGTTCCCTTACACGTCGGCTCCCCACACGGAGATTCTCGTCAACCTCTTCAAGGAGGAGCAACCGCAGATCTGTCTGATGGGCGCCACGGTAATCGGACGCGACCTCGGACCGCGCGTGTCGTCCTCGCTGACCAGCGGACTGACCGCAGACTGTACACAGCTGGAAATCGGCGACTACGACGACAAGAAGTCCGGCAAGCACTATGAGGGTCTGCTCTATCAGATACGTCCGGCATTCGGCGGCAACATCGTCGCTACGATTGTCAATCCCGACCACCGTCCGCAGATGGCTACGGTACGCTCCGGCGTGATGCAGAAGGCCGTTTACGAGGGCGAGAGTCGCAAGGAAGTGGTCTATCTCGAGGTGTCTAAGTACGTAAGCGCAGAAGCATATATCGTCAAGGTGCTCGACCGTCAGGTGGAGGAAGCCAAGCACAACCTGAAAGGTGCCCCCATCGTCGTTGCCGGTGGTTATGGCGTGGGCTCTAAGGAAGGCTTCGACCTGCTCTTCAAGCTGGCCAAGGAGCTTCACGGAGAGGTCGGCGCAAGCCGCGCCGCCGTGGATGCAGGCTGGGTTGACCACGACCGACAGATCGGTCAGACGGGCGTCACGGTCCATCCGAAGGTATATATCGCCTGCGGCATCAGCGGACAGATACAGCACATCGCCGGTATGCAGGACTCCGGCATCATCATCTCCGTGAACAGCGACCCGGAAGCTCCTATCAACAAGATTGCCGACTACGTCATCGTGGGCACGGTTGAGGAGGTTGTGCCGAAATTGATTAAGTATTACAAGCAGAACAGTAAGTAAGCTATGGCAAATTATTATAGCGACCATCCCGAACTCGAATTTCACCTTCATCATCCGTTGATGAAGAGAGTCGTGGATTTAAGAGAGAAGAACTATGTAGATGCTGCTGAACATCCCGATGCTCCCGTTGACTATGAGGACGCCATCGAGAACTACAAGCAGATATTGGAAATAACCGGCGACGTCTGCGCCAATGTCATCGCACCCAACTCTGAGGATGTCGACCTCGAAGGACCGCACCTCGAAAACGGACGCATGATCTACGCTTCGAAGACATACGAGAACCTCGACGTTACGCGCAAGGCCGGTCTGTGGGGTATCTCCATGCCCCGTCGTTACGGCGGTCTGAACCTGCCCAACACGACATTCTCAATGCTCAGCGAGCTGATAGCAGCTGCCGACGCCGGTTTCCAGAACGTATGGAGTCTGCAGAGCTGCATCGACACGCTCTATGAGTTCGGCAGCGAGGAGCAGCGTCAGAAGTACATCCCGCGCGTTTGTGCCGGCGAAGGCATGTCGATGGACCTCACCGAGCCCGACGCCGGCAGTGACCTGCAGCGCGTGATGCTCAAAGCGACATACGACAAGGAGAACGACTGCTGGCGACTGAACGGTGTGAAGCGCTTCATCACCAACGGTGACTCAGACATCCATCTCGTGCTGGCACGCTCAGAGGAAGGTACTCACGACGGCCGCGGACTGTCGATGTTCATCTACGACAAGCGCGACGGCGGTGTGGACGTGCGTCACATCGAGCACAAGCTCGGTATCCACGGTTCTCCGACTTGTGAGTTGACATACAAGAACGCCAAGGCAGAGCTCTGCGGAAGCACCCGCTTGGGACTCATCAAGTATGTGATGGCACTGATGAACGGTGCGCGTCTCGGCATCGCTGCACAGTCGGTAGGCGTTGAGCAGGAGGCTTACAACGAGGCACTGGCCTACGCTAAGGAGCGCGCGCAGTTCGGTGAGAAGATCATCAACTTCCCCGCCGTCTACGACATGCTCTCACGCATGAAGGCAAAGCTCGACGCCGGCCGTTCGCTGCTCTATCAGACAGCACGCTATGTCGACATATACAAGTGTCTCGAAGACATCGCACGCGACCGCAAGCTCACTCCAGAGGAGCGCGCAGAGCTGAAGAAATACACCCGTCTGGCCGACGCCTTCACGCCGCTGGCCAAGGGTATGAACTCGGAATATGCCAACCAGAACGCCTACGACGCCATCTCGGTTCACGGCGGTTCGGGCTTCATCATGGAGTATAAGTGCCAGCGTCTCTACCGCGACGCACGTATCTTCTCCATCTACGAGGGTACGACGCAGTTGCAGGTGGTTGCCGCCATCCGCTACATCACCAACGGAACCTATCTCTCAATCATCAAGGAGATGCTCGAACAGCCCGTCGCTCCCGAGCTTCAGGCTCTGAAGGACCGCACCGTGGCTCTCGTTGAGAAGCTGGAGAACGCCATCAACACCGTAAAGGAGGCCAACAACCAGTGCGTTCAGGACTTCCTCGCACGCCGTCTCTACGAGATGACCGCCGACATCATCATGTCGCTGCTCATCCTCGACGACGCCACACGTGCTCCGGAACTCTTCACCAAGAGCGCCAACGTCTATGTCCGCCACGCCGAAGCAGAGGTGAACGCCCACTACGGCTTCATCAAGAACTTCCGCGAAGAGGACATCGAGTTCTACAAGGCTCAGGAGAAAGAGGCCGAGGAGGCATAAGATTCGGTTCGATACCACCATATCATGTATATTATAAAAGGGCTGTGTCAACTTTGATGCAACCCTTTTTTAATATATATGTGGTAAACAGAAAACACATATTCATCATATCCGGACACGAAACACGTCCTTATGACAACATATTCCGGTCCGCACCATAAAGTAAAACAAGTCATATTGGTCGGTAATATAACTTATTTTACCAATCAATATGACTTATTTTACCAATCAATATGACTTATTTTACTGACCAATATAACTTATTTTACTTCACAATACAGGTTATATTCGTCTATCGGTACAATCATGCGGGGATATTATAAGGGCGTTACCGCCGTCCCACCAACGACTGCATTTTTAGACCGTCACCGCTGAGGCATCAGCCAGCTGCTGATAAATTGTCAGTCCGAAATGGGGAGTGACGGCATAGATGTGCTCCATTATTCCGGCAAGATTGTGCTCGTAGGCCACCCATTCCTTGTCAAGGACAAAGAAGTAGAACTCTACAGGCAGACCGGTGGCAGTGGGTTCGAGCTGACGGACCATAAGCGTCATGTCGGAATTGACCAACGGATTGTTTGCGAGATAGCGCTCGACGTAGCGTCGGAAAAGCGTAAGATTGACTTCACCGGGCTTTATGTCCTTTTCAGCAAAATATTTCTTCTCTACCAACTGTGCCTTCAACACATCATCAACGGGGCGTATGCTGCGGAAGTCGTAGAACACACGGCGCTTCACGCGGCGTCCAGGGCTGTTCTGCATACCTATCCAGTTTTGGAACGAGTCGTCCACGAGTGTCTGCGGAGTGACCGTGACGATGGTGTTGTCGAAGTTCCGGACCTTCACAGTCGTCAGCGTGATGTCCTCCACGTTGCCGTCGACACCTGATTTCGGCACCGTTATCCAGTCGCCCTTGTGCAACATGTCGTTGCTCGTGAGGCGTATTCCGGCCACCAAGCCCGAGATGGTGTCTTTAAAGACGAGCATCATGATGGCAGACGTTGCACCGAGTCCGGCAAACAGCGTGGCCGGATTCTTGTTGATGACAATAGCCACGACCACTATGACTGCAATGAAGATAATCAATATCTTCAACACGCCGCAGAAAGAATGGAAATACTGGTGCATGGCCGAGCGCTTGCCGTCACCCAACTGCTGGAGCGAGTCTATCAGGACGATAGCCAGACGGACGGACATCACGGTGATATAGACTGCCGTGATGCGGGCGATTATTTCCCTGACAACGAGATACTGACTGAACACCATCGGCAGCAACACCCATATCACTACGGCGGGCGCAATCTGGCTGGCCGACGTCAGCACGCGGTCGCTCAGCAGGATGTCGTCCCACGTATTCTTTGTCTTGGCCGTAATCCTGAGCACCAGCGGCTTGAGAATTTTGCGGAACAGGATGCCGGCGAGTGCGGAAAGCACAACGGCGATAATGACAAGCAGGATGTGGCGCACCACCGGAACGGTATTTCCGGTGAGCCCGGACGCCTCGATGAGACTGTCAACGTAGATGGAAATTGTCTTCATTATCTTTTCGTAATTTATTGGATTTGTCGGAATAATGGTCAAATAGTACACAATACATAACAAGCGTTGCCGTAGCAAACGACGACACTACGGTTCACACAATGCCGTACAAACGCGGTCCTGAAAGGCCCGGCCGTTGCGGCCGTGCATGACACCCTGGTTGATTATTGCGAAGCACAATGTGTGACCGTTGGCGGCGGTACAATATCCTGCCAGCGAGCTGATGCCGGTCAGCGTTCCGGTCTTGGCCTTGACATTGCCATCGGTGAAACTGCCGTGCATGCGCTTGGCCAGCGTGCCGTCCTGTCCTGCCACGGGCAGCGAGGGAAGCAGGTGAAGATAGATGTCGGTGTTCTGATAGGCATAGCGCAGAAGCCGCACTTCGAGCTCGGCCGACACATAATTATATAGTGAGAGACCACTGCCGTCGGCTATCTTATAGCTGTTTCCGTCAAGCCCCGTCCGGCTGATCATCCGCCGTATGACGGAGCGGGCATGGGATGCGCGTGCCGGCCGGCGGCCTTCAGCAGCCGCAATCTGATAGAACATCGCTTCGGCCGAGAGATTGTCGCTGTCCTTCATCATCCGCATGAGCACCTGGTCGATAGTGTGAAACCGCGTGCAGACGATATAGGCACCGTCCGGCAGAGCCTCCTCCGTCAGGTAGGCATCCACCGTCACCCCAGCCTCGCGCAGCTCCTCGGCCAGCCGCTCCGTGAATCTATCCTTGCGGGAGATGAGCAGCGGCGAGAGAACGGGATTGTCGTCGTCCCAGCACCATCCCTCGCCCAGCCTGTCAGCGTCCTTCATCGACTTGTCGGCCACGATGCGCCCGCGTATCGTGTCGACACCCATCTGGCGCACGGACTCCACGAAAGCCTTCATGTCGTCACTGTTGAACAGCGGGTCGAAGCCGCCGACGCACCACACATCGCCCATCAGCGTGCCGTTGTCAATCGCGCCGGTATAGTAGAGCGACGTGCGCAGCTGGTAGGAACCGCCAAGCCGGTCGATTGCCGCGACGGCCGTAACGACTTTCATCGTCGATGCCGGACGCATCATCTGCCGCTCATTATGGCGGAAGATTGTGCTGTCGGCCGTCAGGTCATAGACCATCAGGCCCACCTGTGACGTCTCAAACATGCTGTTCTCCAGCAGCCGGCCGATGCGCGCCTGAACGCTCTGCGGCCACGGCAGCGAGAAATCGACGGCGGCAGTGTCGGCAGCCAGCGTGTCACAAATCAGCGAATCAGCCTCGGCTCCAGTCTCCTCGGCCTCGTCCGGCAACGGATGCTGCGCCATGAGCGCGGTTGAGACCAACAGTGCCGGAAGCAGGAAGATATATCGAAGTAAGTTTGTTCTCTTCATCTGATATATAGCAATGTATGAAACCATCAATAATATATGAATATCACAACGAATACTTAGTTGTTGTCTGCCTCATTCCTTACCCACCCACCGCGTATAGAACACGTGGAGTGCGGCATATATCACCACGGCAGATATCCAGCCGGCCACGACGTCGATGGCATAGTGGGCGTAGATATAGACCGTCGAGAGACAGAGAAGGACATATAGCGGCGTGAGCCAGTAGAGCAGACGGCGGTTGCACGACGACCACGCAAGGATCATGAGAATCGTGCTCACACCCACGTGGCTGCTGGGGAACGCCGCCGTCGGCCGTTCGCCGGCGTCGTGGGCCTCGCGCACCATGTCATAGAAGAAGCCGCCGCTCCATCCCGGTGTCGCCAAGGCGGCGGTGTGGTCGGCGAAATAGTGGCCGATGTCGGGGAAAGTGCCCGCGGCAATCCTGTCGAGCCCGACCGCCTCATAATAGTATTGCGGTCCGGCGACGGGCACGAAGATATATATCACGTAGTAGATGAAGAACGACGTAAGGACGATGAACGACGCGCGGCCGAACTGTTCGTATCTCCACACGAAGTAGAACAGGGTCACGAGGGCAATCATGGGATAGTAGGCCGTATATCCGAGACACATCAGCTCGCTGAACACGGCGTTCCCGCATTTCTCCGCGAAGAGCAGCGAGGGCTGACATCCGAACAGCGTCTGCTCATAACGGGCGAAGACATGGTCGAGATTGGAGAACATGCGGTTGAACTCATACGTGTCGGGATACCACCACGAGAGCAGCGCCATCTGCGCCACGATGCGGCACAGGCGTGTGAAACGGCAGGGCACCATCCTGTAGACGGCCCACAGCGCGACCGTCATAGCCACGATCTGCACGCGCCCCCACAGCATAGCCACCGGGTCGGCGAGCTTGGTGTAGGTGAAAAGCATGAGCAGCAGGGTGAATACGAGATAGCCCATCACGGCCCACTCCAGGGCTAACAGTCCTTTAGTGGGCTTCTTCTCTATCCTAAAAAGGGTCTTTATAAAGTTCACTTTTATATTTCTAAATTATAAATTCTAAATTATCAGTCCATTCCGAACGGCCCGTCGCTTGCCGGTATGTTTCCGGTTATACATAACATTAATCACCATCTCATCCTTGTTGCAATCCTGCCCGCAATTCATAAGTCAGGATTATCATCACAGCCAGCCGTTCTCCAGATACCATTTCACCGTCTGCTTCACGCCCCTTTCGAGGTCATACTGAGGACTGTAGCCCAGCTCTTCGACTGCCGGACGGATGTCGCAGCGCCAGTTCCGCTGGCGCATGATGTTATACTTATCGTTGTTGAGGGCCGAGATCTGTCCCGTCATGCGGCCGATGTATTCTCCGAAGAAAGTCACGACGCGCAGCACCCATATCGGCGCCTTGATGCGCAGGAGCCACGGACGGCCCAGTTCGCGGTGAATGAGGTCGCTGAACGTGCGCGAGGAGTAGACCCGTCCGTCGCTGAGGAAATATTTCCGTCCGTTGCGTCCGCGTTCGATGGCGAGAAAAACGGCCTGAACGACGTCCTCGACATAGACAAAGGTGAGGTCCTGCGGCTTATATCCGACCGAGAAATCGGTGTGTCCCTTGATGCTCTTGGCCATCAGGAAGTAGTCGCGTTCGCGCGGTCCGTAGACTCCGGTGGGGCGCAGCGTCACACAGGGGAAATCCGTCAGCGAGTCGAGAAAGCGCTCGCTCTCCAGCTTGCTGCGTCCGTAGGCCGTGTTGGGCTGCGGCGTGTCGGTTTCGAGGATTTCGCCGTAGGGCTGCGTCTCGCGCACAGGGCCGTAGACACTGAGACTGCTCACATAGACAAAGCGGCGCAGTGGCATCTCCGTGTCCCGCAGGGCGTTCACGAGATTGCGCGTTCCCTCGGTGTTGATACGGAAGAAATCGTCCGCATGGCTATGAGCCAACGTCCTTTTTTCGGGAAACGCGG
>USFX01000121.1 GCA_900553965.1 uncultured Prevotella sp. | reverse complement strand
GTCTCTACCAGTCCCTTCGTTATCTTCCGAACGGCCATAATTGAAATTCGTTGCAGCATGAAATAGTGACTGTATCAAAAAAGAGACGCCACAATGTGACGTCTCTACGTGTGCTTGGCTTTGGCGCCGGATTATGTGCAGCGGCCTCTAGAACCCGATGACGTGGTTGTCATACACATGCCGGAGGCATGTCATTACACGTGGCTGCGGCCGCTCCTTCTGCCTGACTTAAATCTCCGGCGTCCACTTGTCGTTGATGGAAAACACCTCCTCCATCGTGATTTTCGCAGCCTCCTTCTTCGTCAGCTGGCGGGTCCACGTGGCGCGGCGGTCCGTTGCGGCACCCTCGCCGCTGTTGCCGTACTCCATATATCGGGCCGTCTTCTGACGCTCCTTCTGCCAGTGGTGCCAGCCCTCGGGGCGGATGTGGCGACCCATCTCACAGTTGATGAAGAGCGTGTAGCCGTAGTCGCGCCACGGACGGCCGAGGTAGACCTTGGTGACATTGGCGTCTGCCGTCAGGCGGCAGTGGCTGAAGATGTAGCCGTAGGGGCGGTCCTGCGGCGTCGATGCGGCCGTGATATAGGAATCGGCGCGGCTGCGTATCTCACAGTTCTCAAACCATGCCGTTGATGGGCCGAAGATGAAGTCGGTCGTGCCCTCTATGTAGCAGTTGCGGAAGAGTAGCCGTGTGCCGGCCACACCGGTGTAGACCGTGTCCTGATGGCCGAGCAGACGGCAGTTGACGAACACCAGACGGTCGCCTTCGGTATGGAGGGCGACAGCCTGTCCGAGGCGTGCGGCGTTGTTCTCGATGGTGATGTTGCGGAAGGTGATGCTGTTGCCCTCGACCTTGACGGTGTATGTCCGGAACGTCCCGATGCCCCGTCCCGTGGCGGGATTGGCGATGTTGGCGTGGTCGTCGTAGGTGATGACGGTCGCGTCGCGGTCCTCTCCCAGAATCTCAATGTTGGTGAGCCACTGCGGGACGATGAGCTTCTCCTTGTATGTCCCGCGCTTCACGTAGATGACCTTGTGGTAGTCCATGAAGGCGCGGCACACCTCGATGGCCTCGCTGATGGTCCGGAACTCGCCCGTCCCGTCGCGCGAGACGACAATGGTGTCGGGGTTGTCGTACTTGTCGGCCGCATGGATGCCCGCGGCAGTGGCCAGCATGATTGTCAGTAGAATCAGTTTTCTTTTCATAGATGGTGTTTTTAAGTTGAAAGTTGGATGTTGAAGGTTTGGATTCGGGGCAGTCGGATGTTGAAAATTGAAGGTTGAAAGTTGAAGACAGAGTGCCGGATGGGCAGACGTTCCTCAGCTTTCAACCTTCAAAATCCAATTTCCTACATGATTTGCGTGACGTCCTGGAGGTTGTTGACCTTCTTCAGGCTGTCGATGAGCGCCTTCACGTCGTCACGGTCATGAACCCGGACGTCCAGCGTACCCTCGAAGATACCGTCCTGACACGTCAGGGTGACTTTGTGGATGTTGATGTTCATCTGCTCGGAAATGATGCGCGTCACCTCGTTGAGCATACCGATGCGGTCGATGCCGCGTATCTGGATGCTTGCGTCGAAGTAGAGCGTGCGGTGCATGTCCCACTTGGCGTCGAGGATATGGTTGCCGAAGCTCGACTTCAGCTTGGCCGCAACGGGGCAGGAACGCTTGTGTATCTCGATCTGCTTCTTGGCGTCGATGAATCCGAGAATGTCGTCGCCGGGAATTGGATGGCAGCAGTGCATGAACTTATACTGCGTTATGTTCTCGTCCGTTATGAAGATGGGTTTCTTCCGGTTGAACTTCTCTGGCACGACAAAGAGCTTCAGCTGCTTGCCTTCGTCCTTCTTGTCCTTGTCTGACTTGATGAACGGAACGTACTTGCGCCATCCGCGGCCCTTTCCGCTCTTGCTCTTCTTACCCTGCAGCTCGTCGATGTCCTTGTCGCCGAGGAGTATGGTCTTCTCACCGAGCGCCTGGAAGAAGTTCTCCCGTTTGGCCACTTCGTGGAAAGCGGCGAGCTGGTCCGCCGCGGCCGTGGTGTAGTCGATGTCGTGCTTCTTGAGGAACGCGGTGAAAATCTCCTCGCCCTGCTTCTGCATCTCGCGGCTGCCGCGGCGCAGGATGGCTTCGATCTTGGCCTTCGCCTTGGCCGTGGAGGCAAAGTTTATCCACGACGGCTGGACGTGCTGCGACTTCGACGTGAGGATTTCTACCTGGTCGCCGCTCTGGAGCTTGTGGCTCAGGGGGACGAGCTTGTGGTTGACCTTCGCTCCGATACAGTGGCTGCCGAGGAACGTGTGGATGGAGAAGGCGAAATCGAGGGCCGTACATCCCGCCGGCATGGTCTTGATCTCGCCCTTCGGCGTGAATACGAATATCTCTGAGGCGAAGAGGTTCAGCTTGATGGCGTCGAGGAAATCCATGGCGTTCGGCTGCGGGTCGTCGAGGATTTCCTTTATGGTGTGGAGCCATTCGTTGAGCTCGCCGTCGTCCTCGTTCATCTCTATGTTGCCGTCCTCCTTGTATTTCCAGTGGGCGGCGAAACCCTGCTCGGCCACTTCGTCCATGCGGTCGGAACGTATCTGCACCTCAATCCAGCGGCCCTGCTTCGACATGAGCGTGACGTGAAGCGCCTGATAGCCGTTGGCTTTCGGGTGGTTGATCCAGTCGCGCAGCCGGTCCGGATGCGACTGATATATCTTGTTGATGGCAACATATATCTTGAAGCACTCGGTGATTTCCTCCTCCCGGTTCTTCGGGGTGAAGATGATGCGCACGGCGAGGATGTCGTAGATGTCCTCGAACGCGACGTGCTTGGTCTGCATCTTGTGCCAGATGGAGTAGGGGCTCTTCACCCGCTCCTTTATGACGTAGTCTATTCCCATCTCGCGGAGCGACTCCTCTATCGGCGCGGTGAAGTTGTCGAACAGTTCGTGGCGTGAAGCCTGCGTCGAGGCGAGCTTCGCCTGGATGGAAGCGTACTGCTCCGGATGCTCGTAGCGGAAGCTGAGGTCCTCCAGTTCGGTTTTTATCTTGTAGAGACCGAGGCGGTTTGACAGCGGCGCATAGATGTAGAGCGTCTCTCCTGCAATCTTATATTGCTTGTTGGCGGGCTGGCTGGCCAGCGTACGCATGTTGTGGAGACGGTCGCATATCTTTATCAGTATGACGCGGATGTCGTCACTCATCGTTAGCAGGAGCTTCTTGAAGTTCTCCGCCTGAGCCGATGCCTGGTCACCGAAGATGCCTCCGCTGATTTTCGTGAGGCCGTCGACGATCTGCGCCACCTTCGGACCGAAGATGTTCTCGATGTCCTCCACGGTGTAGTCGGTGTCCTCCACGACGTCGTGGAGCAGCGCTGCGCAGATGCTGGTGGAACCCAGTCCGACCTCCTCGCATGCTATCTGGGCCACGGCGATGGGGTGCATGATGTACGGTTCGCCCGAAAGACGCCGCACACCCTTATGCGCCTGTCGTGCAAAGTTGAACGCCTTGGTGATGATATCGACCTTCTTGCGGTGGCGTGAAGCCATGTATGTGTCCAGCAGATGTTGGAACGCATCGTTTATGAGTTTGTTGTCAGCCTCTTCTATCCTTATCTGTTCGTCGTCCATGGTCGTTTCCTCCCGTTATTTTATGTTGTTCTTCTTTCGTAAGTCGTTTCCGGTTATATACCGTCTCGGTTTACCTTATATATCTATAAGGTTCCCTTTGTATTCCTTTACGGTTCTGATACCGTTATGGGGTGTATCTGCAAAAATCCCCATCTGCTCCCGGTGATGGGAGAAGATGGGGATTTCTTAGTCTATGTTATTTCACTCTGAGTTTCTTTCCGGCCCGAATGTTGGTGCCTTTGATACCGTTGAGCTTCTTCAGTTTGGCCACAGTCGTGCCATGCTTGTGGGCTATTTCCGACAGAGTCTGGCCGTTTTTGATGGTTATGGTCTTTGCTCCGGCAGACCGGCTGTTTCTTCCGGATCTTCTGCTGCGTGATGATGTGCGGCTTCTGGATGACGTAACGGCTGGCCGGTCTTCGTTCACTTCGACCACGGAGCGTTTGCTCACCAGCTGATCCGCCTTGTAGTTGTAGACGGCTTCCTCGTTGTCTATGAACTTTCCAACCTCTGTCTGCGGCAGACGGACGGCTGCCTCTTCCGTCGCACCGGGCACAATGTCGCGCCGGTAGGCCGGATTGAGCGCCCGCAGCTGCTCTATATCGATGTTGCAGACGGCTGCTATCTGTTCGAGATGGACGTTGCGGCTGACGACTACGGTGTCGGTCTTGGCCGGCAGACGCGTTGTCATCGGGCAGATGTTGTGCTCGCAGTAGTAGGTCATGATGTAGTTGGCGGCGATGAAGGCCGGAACGTATCCTCGTGTCTCTTTCGGGAGATAGGGATAGATCTGCCAGTAGTCGCGTTCGCCGCCCGAACGGTGGATTGCTTTGTTGATCTGTTCCGGACCGCAGTTGTATGCCGCGATGACGAGATTCCAGTCGCCGAAGATCTTGTAGAGGTCGCTCAGGTAGTGGGCGGCGGCATACGACGACTTGACGGGGTCGCGGCGCTCGTCGACGAGCGAGTTGACGTTGAGCCCGTACTGTTTTCCCGTGGGGAGCATGAACTGCCACAGACCGGTCGCTCCGACGCGCGATACGGCCGTCGGGTTGAGTGCGGACTCGATGATGGGCAGGTATTTCAGTTCGAGCGGCAGGCTGTAGGCCTCCAGTGCTTCCTCAAAGATGGGCATATAGAAGTTCGACGCGCCCAGCATGTAGCTCACCGAGTGGCGCAGACGGCCGCTGTAACGGTCGATGAATTTCTGCACTACGTCGTTGTAGGGCATCTCCATCACGGCCGGTATGCGGCTGAGGCGTTCGATGTAGACCTCCTTTGCGAACACGGGGTTGACGTCTTTCATCTGACAGTCGTTGTCTTCTTCCAGATAGTTTCTGGACATATAGAGATTCATAAGGCTGTCGAGCTCATATCCCATCGCTTCGGGAAAGGCCACGACCTCTTCTATTCCTTTCTGGTCGGTCACGGTTATCTCGTCTACGGTGACATTGTCGTCCTGTGCCTGCGTCGCGCAGTGGCCGGAGAAGAGCATCGTGAGAGCCAGTATAATCGTTTTGTTGTTCATCATTCAAGTGTCAATATATATAATGTATATATGTTCCGTATGCGGCGTCTGCGTCAGAAGACGAGACTGCACTGCAGTCCGAGGGCCGCTGCATCGAGGCTGTTGCCTTGCTTCCATCCGTTGATGACGGCTGGTTCGACCCTGAGACTGAGATCCTTGGATATGTCGAACTGGGACAGCTCGGCGTCGACGTAGGCGTCGATGACCGAGAGAGCGTAGACGCCAATCAGGCAGAAGAAGCTCATGTCGCGCCACCGGCGGTATTTGTCCTTGCGGCTTTTGAAGAGTTTCTTATAGCGTTCCTCGTTCGAGGCGTCTATCTTCCGTCCCAGATGGAGGAACGTGTTGTAGCTCTGCGTGGCCGGGTCGTCGTCCATGATGTCGAGATAGGCCTGTGAATAGTCCTTATACATCATGTTGTTCCAGTTCATCGCGTAGAGACATCCCATCATTCCGCCGTAGAAAATCGGCAGTTTCCAGTATTTCCTGTTGTATATCTGTCCGGCTCCGGGCAGCACCATGGCCAGCCACATGGCCCTCTGCGGGTCCGGTTTCCATGTCGTCCAGTCGCGCGGAGCCTTCGGCAGCTTTCTTTTCCGGCCTTTGGCCATGACGCTTACGGAGGCTGTGTCGGCTTCGGCCGATGTTTCCGAGACGGCGAGTATGCTGTCGGCAGTCATGGCGGGGAGCCCCGTTCTTGCATCGTCGGCGCCGGCCGGCGTGACGTTGGCGGCCGCTCCGGCTGCATCACCGGATGTCGCGGCGCCGGTGCCGGCATCAACAGCCTTGACGGCGGCCTTGACGACGCTGTCGGCCGGAGCCACGTCGTCCTGCGCCCGCACATACACTGTCCCGGCGGTGAGCATCATGGCCACCGTCAGCAGACGCAACGTATATATCGTTTTTCCGGATTTCAATTTCTTTTTCAGGCTTCGTCGTTCATTCATTGTCTGCCGCCCATGCTGTCGAGAGCGCTCATGATGCGCTCCAGCTCCTCCTCGTTGGCGAAGGGTATGCTGATCTTTCCCTTTCCCTTGGGCGAGCAGGTCATCTGCACCTTTGTGCGGAAGAGGTCGGACAGGCGGTCGCGCAGCACGGTGAACTCTTCTGGCAGACGTGACTGTGCGGCTATCTTCTTCTTCGCCGTCTGCACGTCCTCGCCGTTCTTGAGCATGTTGACCATCTCTTCGACCTTGCGGACGGAATAGCCGTTCTTCTGAATCTCCTTGAATAGGCGTATCTGAACGCTCGGGCTGTCGATGGCGAGAAGCGCACGGGCGTGTCCCATGTCAATCTCGCGGTTCTTCAGCGCCATCTGAACCTGTGCCGGGAGCTTGAGCAGACGCATGTAGTTGGTCACGGCGGCGCGGCTCTTGCCCACGCGTTCGGAAATCTTTTCCTGCGTCATGCCGGTCGTTTCGGAGAGATGCTCGTAGGCGAGGGCAATCTCGATTGCATTGAGGTCTTCGCGCTGGATGTTCTCGACGAGTGCCATTTCCATGACGTTTTCGTCCTGAACGGTGCGGATATAGGCCGGTATGGCCGTCAGTCCGGCCATCTGCGATGCTCTCCAGCGCCGTTCGCCGGCGATTATCTGATAGCGTCCGTCGGCAGTCTGGCGCAAGGTTACGGGCTGGATGATACCTATCTCGCGTATGCTTGCGGCCAGTTCCTGCAGGGCTTCGTCGTCAAATTCGCGCCGGGGCTGGTTGGGGTTGGGCTCAATCTGCGTCACCGGTATTTCGTTGAGGTTGGACGAACCCTGCGTGCGCACCTCTCCGGTGTCTATCAGGGCGTCGAGCCCCCGCCCGTTGCCGATGTCGTCGAGCCCTCTTCCGAGCACGTTCTTGTTGTATTTCTTGTGTACTGCCATATCAGTTCTTGTTTATTATTTCCTTTGCCAGGGCCAGGTGGTTCTTGCTTCCTGTCGAGTCGGCGTCATAGAGGATGACGGGCAGACCGTGGCTCGGGCTTTCGCTCAGCTTGACATTCCGTTGGATGACGGTCTTGAAGACCAGCTCCTGGAAGTGGCGTTTCACCTCGTCGTATATCTGGTTTGCCAGCCGGAGACGCGAGTCGTACATCGTGAGGAGGAATCCCTCAATCTCCAGCCTCGGATTTAGCTTACTCTTGATGATTTTGATTGTGTTGAGCAGCTTGCTGATGCCTTCGAGGGCGAAGTATTCACATTGTACGGGGATAATCACCGAGTCGGCGGCCGTGAGCGAGTTGACCGTTATCAGTCCGAGCGAGGGGCTGCAGTCGATGAGGATGTAGTCGTATTCGCTGCGTATGGGGTCGAGCATTTTCTTGAGCACTTTCTCACGGTCGTTGAGGTTGAGCATTTCTATCTCGGCTCCGACGAGGTCGATATGGCTCGGGATTATGTCGAGCCCGTCGATGTCTGTCGTGTAGATGGCGTCACGCACGTCGGCCTGATCGATTATGCACTCGTAGAGCGAGCAGTCGACCTGCTTTATGTCGACACCCAATCCGCTTGACGCGTTTGCCTGCGGGTCGGCGTCCACCACTAATACGTTCTTTTCCAACGTGGCGAGCGACGCTGCCAGGTTGATGGTGGTAGTGGTCTTTCCCACGCCGCCTTTCTGGTTTGCTAATGCGATTATTTTTCCCATTCCGATATTTATCGTCGTTTGTGATACCATTAGATTGCGGTGCGTAATGTCAGTGCTCTTCCGTGCGTGGCATGTCTCAGTGTCCGTCCGTCGGTCTGACGGAAAAACTGCATCCGTGGTGCAAAGTTACATAATTTTATGCGAAAAAACATGATTTGTGAACCTTTTTTAGTATTTCAAAGTCATTTCCGCATTATAAAATGTGTATTTGGCCTTCGTCGGGGCATTTCCGTACGCCTTGGATTGCCTGTCGCATGTCTTCCGCCGGAACGCGAGACGGTGTCGTCCGGCGGGCGAGCGGAAAGGTCGTGAAAACTCGGAATTAATCCGACAAAAACCTCGAAATCCTTGAAGAATTTAAAAATGAAAATCATTTGGCCGCAAATTCGCGAGTTTTGCGCGTGCATCTTTTAT